>JAHZJA010000655.1 GCA_022601155.1 Deltaproteobacteria bacterium
ACCTGGGGAGCACCCAGCGTGATGTTCTTGCGTACGGTCCCGGCAACCCGCCGCGGGTCCTGACCCACGAAGCCGATCTGACGTCGCAGGTGGACCTTGTCGGCTGCCTCCACGTCGACCCCGTCGATTCGGATCGCGCCCTGGGTCGGGGCATACAGGCCCACCAGGCATCGCGCCAAGGTGCTCTTGCCGCAGCCCGAGGGACCCACGATGGCCACGCTGCGGCCGGCCTCGATCTCCAGGCTGACGTCGTCGAGCACCGGATCGCCGTCGTCGTAGGCGAACGACACCCCGTCGATCGACACACGGCCCTCCACCGTCCAGCGGTGGTGGAGGCCGCCGGGCTCTTGCTCGGGGGCCTGGTCGTACACGTCGTTGAGGCGCTGGGCCACGCTTCCGGCTCCGACCATCTGCTCCACGGTCTCCAGCAACGATGCGACCGGTGTCGTGAAGCCGGGCACCAGCGCGGCGAGGGCGAACAACGTGCCCACCGACAGCTGACCTTGGGCGGCTTGCACCCCCGCCACGCCGATCACGAGGGCCGGGACACACAGCGACGCCAGCGTCTGGATGGCAGCGACCGCAGCATCGAACAGGTTGCTGCGGGCGGCGGCCTCGAGCTGGTCGATCTGGCTCTCCGCCCACGCCACCGCCATCGGCTCTTCACGGCCCATGGCCTTGAGCGTCTCGAGGCCGCCGATGAGCTCGACCTGTCGGCTCTGGCACCGAGCCTCGGCCAACATCAGCTCGGTCATCAATCGCCTTCGCTTGGCGGCGCTGAGCAGTACCGTCAGGGCGTAGAGCCCGGCCACGCCGACGGTCCCCAGCGCGATGAGTGGATCGATCATCACCAGGGCCGCCAAGAAGATCGCGGCCACGGCAGCGTCGAGCACGGTGGACATCGCGGCCGCCGAGAGCACGCCCCGCAGCGCGCTCATGCTGTTGATCCGTTGGATCAGATCGCCGGTACTCCGCGTCGCGATGAACGCCAGCGGGAGGCGGACCAGATGATCGACGAACGACACGCGTAGCCGAGCCTCGAGGCGGGCGGTCAGGCCCACCAGCAGTCGGCTCCGCACGTAGCGGGCCACGCTCTGTCCCACCGCCAGCAGACCCAGTGCGCCCACCATCACGACCAGGGCTCGGATGTCGCCGCGGGGGATGAAGTCCTCGACCACCAGTGCCATGGCGAGCGGGGGACCGAAGCCCAGCACCTGCGAAAATACGGAGATGGCCACCGCACCGACGAGCAGGCTCCGCATCTCGCTCAGCACCCGGAAGTAGCGCGCCAGTGGCCATGCGCTCGTGTTGGACTGGGGCCGGAATGCACCGTCGGCCTCGAACGCCAGCGCGACCCCGGTGAGTTTCTCGCTCAGCTCTCGCCGACTCACCCGCCGCTGCCCCGATGCGGGGTCGAGGATCTCGGTGTAGCGCGCGGTGTGGCGTCGGAGCACCACGTAGTGGTCGAATCCCCAGTGGAGGATGGCCCCCGGCTCCAGTCGACCCAGCTCGTCTGGATCGATCCGATACACGCGTCCGGCCAGGCCATGACGCCGCGCCACACGAAGCAGCTGGGCGGCGTCGACTCCACGGGTGATGTTGCCGAAGTCGGCCCGCAGTTGCTCGACGGAGACGGGCCTCCCGAGGTAGCCCAGCACCATGGCCAGACACGCGGGGGCACACTCGACCGTCGTCATCTGCTGGACCAGAGCCAGTCGCCCACGAGGGGTCGTGAGCTTGGACTCCAAGCGGCTCAGTGCCGCGGTGGTGGCGTGGCTCATCGAACGTCGTCTCCGAGCACCCGCTCCAGCAACGAGCGCTCCCGGACCACGATCTCCACGCTGGCCGTCATGCCGTCGAAGATCTGGAGCGTGCCGTCGCGACCGTCGTCGATCGTCGCGGGCATCGAAGCTCGCACGGCTACGCTGACCCCTTCGCCCACGCCCACGTGAGCGGCACCCAGCTGGTCGACGTCGTCGGGGCTGAGCAACCCGTTGGAGATGCTGTGGACCGCCAGCTCCACGGTGGTCCGTGGGTGTTCGTCGAGGGTCAAGCGCAGGCTGGCCCCCGGGTCCAGGGAGGGGCGCGCGTTGCCGGGCACCAATGCCAGCACACGAGCTTGGCCGTCTTGGTCGGAGATGGTGCACACCACCTGGCTCGCGGCCGCCGTCTGTCCGGGGCGTACGCGCACCGCCTGCACCCGGCCGCTGACCGGGGCGCGGATCTCCGATGCGAGCTGGTCGGCATGGGCTCGGCGCATGACTCGGGCTCGTTGGCCAACCTCCGTGCGCGCGGCGACCGAGCTCGGGGCTCGGAGCATGGCCCGCACCGCATCGTCGTATTCACGACGGGCGCGGACGTGCACCCGCGTCGCGGCGCTGGAGTCCATCCGGGCAATCGGATCGCCTCGCTCGACCCACTGTCCCGGCTCGACCAGGACTTCGTCGACCGCTCCCGCCCGTGGCGTGCGAGCAAATCGGACCCCATCGAATTGGATCACGGCGCGGCCGGCTACGTACTCGGGGCTCGACACGATGGCGGCGGCGGCCACCACTGCGACCAGCAGCCCCACCACGACCGCGACGACGGCGATGCCCGTGGAGTGACCCACGCTGAGCGGTGCTCCTGGTCGCGCGGGGGCCCGCAGGGCGGCGAGCGCCTCTTCGCGGAACACCGGATGGGTGCCGCGCGGCGGGGCTGCGCTCATGTGCCCTCCGCTCGGCGAACCCGTGGAGCCGGGCGCGGCGTAGCGACCGGGCCGATCTCGCAGGCGATCGTCTGCTCGGCTTCCAGCAGCTGGCCCAGCAGCTCGTCGGGATCGGTGATGGAATCGAGACGGATCAGGAGGTGATTGATGAGCTCGGCATCGGGGCTCGGCCCACCGTGGTCGTGGCCCGACTCGAGCAACGTCGTGGCCGAGAACGCCGTGGACCAGCGTGTGGGCTCGGGCGGGGCAAGCGTGCCTGGCATCTGCTGCAGGCCCAGGGCAGGGGCCTCACCCTGGGAATCGGCGAACAGGGCGTCGTACTCGTACTCGACCGCGGCCTGAACCCGCGACCGGTGGCCTCCGCACGCGACCAGGGCATCGGTGACCAGCGCACACAGCCCCGTGCGCGAGTGCAGCAGGTGATCCGGCCCAAGCTGGGTGTCCAGCTCGTCGACCAATCCCGCGAGGAATTGGCGGGCCAGGGCGTCGCGGGCCATCGCCTGCCGCATCCCCAGCAGAGCGCGCAAGGCCTGCACCGAGGCCCGGACGTGGTGAATGAAGTCGAACAGCTCGACGCCCAGCAAGGTCCCGTCGGCACGCTCGGGGGCGCGGCGTAGTCGGGGGGTCGAGTGATCACACAGCTTGCCCACGAAGGGGTGGCCGTGGACCAGCGGTACCTCGAGGTCCAAGAACCGTCCGTCGATGGTGAAGTTGTTGAAGTACGAGCCCCAGTAGATGCCCAGCTCGAAGTGCCGGATGAAGTTACGGACGCCCCGCTCCACCGCCTCGCGCACGGCGTGGACGACGGTGGTCGGCGACAGCTCATTGGCGGGCGGGAGCTCGGCCTCGGGGGGGCGTGCGTACATGGCCAGCCGATAGGCGAACTCGGCGACGTTCTCGGCTCGGGGGCGCGTGAAGCTGGCCAGCCAGATGAAGTTGGACAGCCGCGCGAAGTCACCGGCCTTGATCGAGATCGCCTGTAGCACTCGATCGGCGGCGGGGAACGG
>JAHZJA010000656.1 GCA_022601155.1 Deltaproteobacteria bacterium
CGTCCCCGTGGGCGACGGGCAGTCCACGGTCGTCGCCGATCTGCTCACCAGCGCCCTCGATCGCGACGACCCCAACCATCCCCTGCAGCCCCAAGAGTCATGCTTCACCGACCTGGGGGCCGCCACCGATCAGATCGCCGACGACGACGTGTTCGAGGGCCTCGACGGCCGTAGCCACGTCATCCTCATCACCGATGGCCTCGCGGGCTACGAGTACGCGGTCAACGACATCCAACAGCTACACGACCGCGAAATCGCCACCTTCGTGGTCGGATTCGGACAGAACGTCAACGCCGAGACGCTCAGCGAACTGGGCATGGCCGGCGGTGTCCCGGCCAGTGCCAGCACTCCGTACTATCGCGCAGGCCTGGACGATCTGGGACGCGCGCTGTCGGAGGTCCTACAAGGACTGCAGTGCTGGTACTCGTTCGAGGTCCCCGAAGAGGACCGTGACCGCCTCGAGGTCACATTCGACGGTGCCCCGGTGGCCTTCGACCCTTCCGGCAACGAGGGGTGGCGCTACGCCGACGGCACCGATGCGGTCGTGTTCAGCGGCCAGGCATGCGACCAGTTGTTGACCCGCGAAGTCGTCAGCGTCGAGCTGAGCCTGCGCTGCGGGTGACGTCGGCGCCCGGGCAGGCCAATCGCCGACCACCGAGACCACGTCGGGAAGTGGAGGCCGCCGCGTGACGGCACCCGCCAAACGGGCACGCTGTCCCCGGGGGCGTACGGCATCGTCGCGGAGGCGTGGCCATGGCCTCGTGCCGCGGTGCTCGGGGAGCGTGCCCTCCGATCGGCAGTCGATGAACTCCGGGTGGCAGACGGGGGTGGACTGCCCCGGTCTCACGCCGGACCACCCTCGATGGTGACGACGATGCCCCCAAGGCCCTGCCGGCTCCGCCTCGCGCCGGGGGCGAGACGGCTCTCAGGGGTCCTTGGGTCGGTCCGAGCCGACCCCGCCCGACGACAAGTGGATCGAGACCCACAACCGACTGAGGTTCTTGAGCACCCGCGGGACCCGCTTGACCAGGTGCACCGACGGCGCGCGCTTCTCCTCGATGGTCACCGGAAGCTCGTGCACGCGCAGCCCGTCGCGCTCGGCCCGAATCACCAGCTCGCTGGCGAAGACATCGAACTCGACCACGCACCGGGCCACGACCGGGAGGACAGCCTCGCGGCGCAGTGCCTTCAGTCCGTGGGTGTCGGTGCCCGAAAATCCCAGTGTCACCCGCAGCACGCCGTTGTAGACCTTGGTCGCCACGCGCCGCAGTACGGGCCGAGTGTCGGCCGCACCCCGCATGGCCTTGGATCCGATCACGACGTCGGCCTCGTCGGCGCGCAAGACCTCGAGCGCTCGCAGGTGGAAGCCCACGTCGCACAGATCGATCTCCTCGCAGATCACGTAGCGCCCACGCGCGCGCAGGATCCCTTCACGCAGCGCCCCACCGTAATTGGGCTCGGGGTAGGAGAACACGCGGACCCGGGGGCGCCGGGCTGCGACCGCCTGCCCCAGCTCCACCGTGCGGTCCCGGCTGCCGTTCTCGGCCAGCACCACCTCGTAGTTCAGGCCTGCCTCGTCCAGCCGATCACACAGCTCGTCGAGGCTCTGCTCGAGGATCGCCTCCTCGTTGTAGACCGGGATGACCAGCGACAGCTCCGGTGCCGTACCGTCCTCTACTTCACCCACGCTGCGGCCTCCATGCCTTGAATGATGCTGTCTTCCATCGAGTTGTAGACCCACGCGCCGTAGCGCCCGCACGAGCGCACGCCCCCGACCGAGGCCAACCATTGATGGATGGTCGCCGTGGCTTCGTGACAGGCGTCGTCGAACAGCACATAGGCGCACTCGATCTCGCGAAGGGCAGTGAACACGACGTCTTCGGGAGAGTCGACCGCTCCCATCGCACACAGGTGACGGATGATCTCGGGCATGTCCGGGGTGCCACCGCGATCGGCCAGCTCGACGTAGAGCGCTCCTCCGCCCGGGGGAGCCATGGCCGGGAGCGCGTTGGAGTACACCCCCACGCGGAAGAACGGGATGTGTGTCTCGGGCACGTAGACCCAGTGTTCGGAGATCGGCGGCGCACGGCGGGTGGCCACATCGAGGTAGCGCCATGAGACCCACCGCAAGGCCGCGGCCGCCTCGCGGACCTCAGCCGGCGCGTGAGGGGTGCGGGCCACCAGCTGGGGCAGAGGGATGGTCGACACCAGCGCCCGATACTCCACCCAGTCGGGCACGCCCGAGAGCTTGACCCTTCGCCCCACCAGATCGAACTCCTCGACCGCACAGCCCACCCGAACGGCCTCGGGGTTGTGGCCGCGCAGCCGGGCCGCCATCGCCTCGGGCAGATGATCGATCCCTCCCGCCCGGGGATAGACGAACCGCGCGTTATAGCCCAGCCCGTCCTGGCGCAACCCCAGCGCACCGCCCACCACTTGCGCGGGCTCGGGCAGCGGAATGAAGCGCGAGCCCCAGTCGGGCGTGAGCTCGTCGGGCGTCACCCCCCACAGCTTGGTGTTGTAGGGGACGAAGAACAGCTCGGCGATGCCCCGACCAAAACGACGCTCCGCGAACTCTCGGAAGGTTCGCGGCGCGGGGGTGTCGGGCTTGGCTCCCTCGATCTGTGCCTCCACGAAATCGACGAGGCAATCGCGGACCACGTCCAGCGGTAGCCCGTGAAGGTTGGCCTGAAACGGATACGGGAGCATCACCCCATGGGTGTAGACCCCGGTGCGGCGCTCGATCTCCACCAGCTGGCCGGGCTCGAACAAATCCCCGACCAACGCCCGGACTCGGTCGTCACGCAGGTGGAGCCAGTGACCGGTGACGTCGAAGGTATAGCCATCACGGCGTTCGCTGCGGGCCTTGCCACCCACGCGTTGCTCGCGCTCGACGAGCAGATACGGCGCCCCCCGAAGGTGAAGCGCGGTGGACAGCCCCGTCAGGCCTGCGCCCAGGATCACCACGGGGAGGCCTCGGTCCGACGTCACCGTGAAGACGATACCCGGCTTCGTTGCGCAGCGGCAAAGGGGCCATGCTGCTCCGTTTCGATCATCGCGCGCAGCCGTGTGCATCGGCTGCGCACGTGGCGATACCCGGCCTGGACAGCCGGATCTGCGGCATGCACACTGCACCACCATGGAGCTGCGAGGGCTGGGCCGATACCGACTGGTGGACGAGTTCACGGGCCCCAACCCGCACGCTCGATACTTTTGGGCACGCCATGAAGACGAGCCTGGCGGTCAGCCCCCGGGGTACATGGCCAAGATCCTCCCCCCAGGGCGTGGCGGGGACGGGGAGCTTCGCAAGGGCCAGTTCGAGCACGAGGTGCGGCTGCTCAAGAGCTTCAATCACCCCTGCATCCCCACGCTGCATGCGTCGGGCGAGCAAGACGGCGTGCCGTACATGGTGCTGGACCGCGTGCATGGGATCTCGCTGTCGGTGCTGCTCCAGCACGAGACGGACTCTCCCCGCGGGCTCACCAAGGAGATCGCGGTCTACGTGATGGGCCAAGTGGTCGATGCTCTGCGGCACGCCCACACGCTCGAGTATCTCGAGGAGGGCGAGGTCACCCCCCTCGGGTTGGTGCACCGCGACCTGTGTCCGCGCAACCTGTGGGTCTCGGTCAGCGGTGACGTGGTCGTCGTCGACTTCTCCGTGGCCGGATCGCAGTGGCTGCCGTCGGAGCACGACGAGCCCGCAGCCGGGGCCATGGCCTATATGGCGCCCGAGCGACTGTCCGACGGCGCGCGTGCCAACGACAAGACCGACCTGTTCGGGATGGCTGCGATCTTGTGGGAGTGCTTGCGAGGCGAGCGGCTGTTCCAAGGGGCAGACGACGCGGCCACGCGCGAGGCGATCGAGCGCTTCGACATCAGCCAGCC
>JAHZJA010000657.1 GCA_022601155.1 Deltaproteobacteria bacterium
ACGGTGGGCGTGCCCAGCCTGGGCGCCCTGGCCGTGTGCTTCGGACCGGTGATCACCTTCGTCGGCCCCTACTCCGGCGCCTACAATATCGACATGGTGGTCCGACACGAGCTCGGACACACCTACGCCATTGCCCTGTCACGGGGACGGGTGCCGCGATGGTTCACCGAGGGCCTATCGGAGTGGGAGTCGGAGCTGGCCGACCCGGCCTGGGCCCGCGAGAGCGCCGCGTTGCTGTCGGGAGCCCGCGCCGCGGGCAAGCTGCGGCGGCTGTCCGAGCTCGAGCTGGCCTTCATCCGCGCCGAGAACGGCTTGATGATGGAGGTCGCGTACGCGACCGCCGCCTACGCGATCCGCTACCTCGGACGCACCTACGGTCGCCCCAAGCTCATCGACATTCTCCGCGGCTACGGTACCGGAGCCGACACCGACACCTGTTTCGCGAGCACCTGGGCAAGGAGCTCGCGGTCGTCGAAAAGGAGTTCGAGCGGTGGTTCTTCGCCGAGCTCGACGCCAAGTTGAGCGGCTGGCAGCCGACCACCGAGGGCGACGGCGACGAACGGGACGCCATGCTCAAAAAAGCCATCGAGCAGGCGAGCGGAGGTCAAACCCAGGACGCGGCTCGCACCTTGCAGACCCTCATCGGTGAGGGCGGAGACGGTTTCGCCTCGCGCATGATGCTCGCCAAGCTGCTGCTCGACGGCCCCAACCCGACCGCAGCCGCCCGCCACCTCGAGGCCGCGCGTGGTCACCACTCCGAGGCCATCGAGCCACTGGTGCTCCTCGCCAACCTGGCGCGCACCAGCGGGCAGGTCACCGAGGAAAAGGCCCACCTGACCGCAGCGCTCGCCATCGACGGCGACAGCCTCGAGCCTGCGGCTCGCTTGTTGATGCTCGCGATCGTCACCGGTGACGCGGCAGCACAGTCGGTAGCCCAAGCCCGGGTGAGGGGCATTGCCCCGCTGCACCCGATGAGCCTTGCCGCCGAGGCCCTGGCGATGGCGCCCCGCAAGGCCGAGCGAGCGATGGCGACCAAGCGGCTGCGTCGGGCGCTGCGAAACCTCCAGCCCGGCGTGGGCCCCGTCGACACCTTCGTGGTCGCAGCCCTCGCCGCCCAAGCGCTGGGCCAAGCAGACGACGCCAAGACGCTGGCCGCCGCGGCTCGCAAAGATCCCAAGCTCCCCAAGGTCGCGCTCGATCGCCTGCGTTCGATCGGCGGCTGACCTGTTCATCCTCGTGAGAGTGAGCCTGTGGCCGAAGACAAGAACGTGCTGGGGCAACCCCTGCAAACCTGCTGCCGATCGCCGATGAGTGGATTTCATCGCGACGGCTGCTGCCGTACCGGACCGCACGATCACGGAGTCCACTCGGTCTGCGCTCGCATGACCGAGGAGTTCCTGGCGTTCTCCCGGGACCGCGGCAACGACCTGTCCACCCCCGCACCGCAGCACGGCTTTCCCGGGCTGGTGCCGGGCGACGGCTGGTGCCTGTGCGCGGCGCGGTGGAAAGAAGCCCTCGAGGCCGATGCTGCGCCCCCCGTCGTACTGGAGGCCACGCACGAAGACACGCTTCAGTTCGTGAGCCTGGAGCAGCTACGGGAGCACGCCGTGCCGCCGCTGCCGGGTGGTCGCGGGCGTGGCGTCTTGAACTGATCGGGCCTCAGCTCCAGCGCTCGCGGAGGTCTGCCGCCCACCGATCGAGATTGTCGACGGTGGAGGTCAGCTCCCGAGGGTTGCGTGCCAGCTCGTCTATATGGCCACGCAGCCGCTCTCGAGCCAGGCGCAGGCGGCTGCGCACGGTCGCGCGCGGAATCTCCAGTACGTCGCCGATCTGCCCGGAGTCCAGTTGCTCCCAATAAAACAGCTCGAGCACCACTTGGTCGTTGAGTGGGAGTCGTCGCAGTGCCTCGAGCAGCAGTCGTTGCTCGCGGTGCAGCCCCACCGCCGTCGTAGGCCCGGGTAGACCATGATCGACGACCGAGGCGTGCTCATCGTCGCTGCGGCCGCGCTCTCGCATGCGCCCCCGGATGTGCTCCCGCAGCACGTTGTAGGCGATACCGAACAGGTAGCTGCGAAAGTTGCTGTCTCCACGAAATCGGGTCTGCCCCTCGACGCAGCGGGCGAGGGTCCGCTGCACCAGCTCCTCGAACTCGTCGCCCACCTTGTTGCGGAAGAACCGACGAAGCGCCATGAAGTAGCGGTCGAACAGCTCACCGCCCGCCTCACGGTCGCCGCCTCGCCAGGCGTGGAGCAGCTCGATGTCGGTGGCCACGAGTACGATCGTAGTACCTCATGCGACGTATCGTCGAAAACCCGCCGTGCCGAGGCCCTGGCTGGGCAGGCCTGCGGGGCATCGACCTTGGCCGGCGACGTACGGCGGGGAGCGCACTGGGGCGTCCGTCGACTCCGCCACAGTCAGCCTAACGCCCATGAGCACGGACTCGATCCGCCTCGTCGGCCATACCCGCACGCTGGAGGAACTGGGTGTACTCGAACGAGACACGCGTGTACTCGTCGTGATCCTTGCCGACACTGGCGGCTAGTCCGTCGAGGCTCTGCTCGTACTGGTGCTTCGCGTCGGGAAACAGCCCCAGCTCCTGGAGTGCGGATCCAAGGTTGCTCCTCGCGCGTGCGGTGCGGGGATGCTCGTTGCCATGGACCTCGACGAACTCTTCGACCGCCTCGACGTAGTAGTCGCGAGCGGCCACGTAGTCTCCATGCTCGAACGCAGCGTTGCCGAGGCTGCCAAGGATGAAGCCCATCCGCTGAAGGGTGGGGTGCTGCTCATAGATCGCACGGGCTCGGAGCAGCAGTGCACGGGCCCGCTGGTACTCGGTGGCGATGTCGAGGGTGAGCGCCAGATTCCCCAGTGTTTGGGCGATCCGAGGATCACTGGCCGCGATCGTGGCCTCGAACACGGCCAGTGCGCGCTCGAACTCGGTGCGAGCCTCCTCCAGCCGACCGCCACCACCGAGCGCCGACCCCAGCAGGATGCGCACGGCCGCGACCTCCGGGTGGTTGGGGCCGAAAAGCGCGGTTGCCTCGTCGATCGCGAGACGGGTCGATGCCTCGGCGGCCTCGGCTCGTGCGAGCCCCAGCTCGGCTTGGGCTCGCAACAGCAGCAGCCGAATCCGGAGGTAGTGGCGGGCATCGCCATCGTCCTCCGCCTCCGCCTCCGCGAACGCATCTTCGAGGGCGGCGAGCGCTTCATCGTAGCGCGCCTGCTCGTTGAGGAAGTTGGCGGTACTGTGCTGCAGCCGCACCGCGCATGCCCGCGTGGGTCCCCGCGCGTGGGCGACCCGAGCGAGCTTCGCCCACGTCTGCCCCCGCGGTCGATCGGACAGCCACACCCCAACCACGTCCACGAGTTCTGCCGCGGCTGCGCATGCCCGGTGCTGATCGTCGATCAACGCCGCCGCGAAGTACGACTGCTCGAAGTGCTCGGCGGCCGACTCGGCGCGGCGCAGGCGTCGTTCGATACTGCCCAAGACGTACGTCGCGTCCGCACGAAGGGGGGAATGGTCGAGTCGTGCGGCACGCGTCGCGACGGCTTGGGCCCACGGCAGCGCGGACTCACCGTGCCCTGTCCACAGCGCCGCCCGGATGCGATGGAGCTCGGCACCCAGTCGCTGCACCCGTGCGAGTTGCTCGGTCGGAGCCGCGGCCTGCTTCGCCCGCCCCCGTAGCCAGCCGAGGTCTCCACATCGACGCGGGTCCCCAAGCGAGAACACCGAAGGCAACGCGTGCTCCACCGTGGCGGCATCGGCCGTCGTGAGCCGATCCACCACGGCTTCCATCGCGAGCAGCTGGTCGGACAGGCACACGGCCGCACTCGAGAACTGATATTCCGAACGAAGACCGCGCTGGCGTGTGTCCTTGCATCGCTCCCGATACTCGGTAGCCCAGGCGGTCGCATAGTCATCGAGTCGGGCCACGACGCGATCGGCAGCGTGCTCCGCCCCTTCGATCGCAGTACCACCGAAGGACCGGCGAACCTCCATCGCGCCCGCCTCGTTCCACACGTCGCCAACCCGGCTTGCGGCGCCAGAACACACGGGGGCCCCCACCGAGATTCCGCCCGAGGCCAGCACGAGCTCCGCCCCGACGCCCAGGATCGCGAGCCCACCGGTAGTCCGGCGCCTCCATCGTCGCCGACGAGTGCGATACGCCCGCAAACGATCCAGCAACTGACCCATGTCCTCGAATCGCTCGTCCGGGTCGGCCGCGAGCCCACGCTCGAGCAACGACCGCAGGGGACGAGGGACCGCAGCGCCCGCGTGGGCCTTGGGAACGACTCCGGCTTCCCGTTGCTCTGCGGCCCTCGCTCCGGCGAGCTTCGGGCCTGCTGCCAGCAGTGCCTCCCACAGCGTGACACAGAACGCATATTGGTCCGCCCGCGCATCGATGGGCCCACCCGCGAGCTGCTCGGGTGACATGTACCCGGGCGTTCCTCCAAACGCGCTCGTCACCGCTCCCGGGTCGTCGGCACCGGGTACCGCTGTCGGTGACGATGTGCCCGCGTCGGCCAACGGCTCAGCAACGGTCTCGCCCAGCTCGACCCCCCGCACGAGGCTGAAATCGCCGACACACGCGCTGCCATCGCTGCGTATGAAGACGTTCTGCGGCTTGAAGTCGCGATGCACCAGCCCGCGCTCGTGCGCCGCCTCCAACCCCAAACCCGCCTCGAGGAGGCGATCGAGCACCTCGTCCACGTGTCGACGCTCTCGACCAAGCCACGCGTCGAGCGTCCCGCCCGTGGCCAGCTCCATCACCACGTAGACACGATCACCGCTGCGCCCCACCTCGAACACGCGCAAGACTCCCGGGTGGTCGAGCTGGGCCATCGCCCTCCCCTCGCGGATCATTCGCTGCGCCGCCTCCCGCGGGCCGTGTCGCTCGAGGCGAAGGAGCTTGACAGCGACACGACGCTCGAGCACCGGATCCTCGGCGGCATACACGATGCCCATGCCTCCGCGACCGAGCGGTTCTCGAATTCGAAAACGCCCGACGCTGACCCGCTGGGGCTCACCGAACAGGTGCCGAGCGAGCGACGCTGCCATGATCCTCGCCTCGATGCCCACCGGATCGGGCGACGCTCCGCGGACTCGTTGCTCTTGTGAGTCGAACGCCCCACGCACACCATCGTCCTCCGACGCCGACTCTGAGTCCTCCATGGTGTGACATTTCACCGCATTGCAGCGGCGGCCGCCCGAGCAGATGACGACGGGTTGCTTTACCATCGATTCATGCCCTCCGATGCCGAGCTGTTCGCCGCATGGTGTGAGGGCAATGACAAGGCCGGCAACGCGCTGCTTCG
Source organism: Deltaproteobacteria bacterium (assembly GCA_022601155.1). Taxonomy (GTDB): domain Bacteria; phylum Myxococcota_A; class Polyangia; order Nannocystales; family Nannocystaceae; genus Paraliomyxa. Next base: position 5,317 of record JAHZJA010000657.1, read on the forward strand.
CGGCCACTTCCCTCGGCTCTACTGCTTCTTCCACAACAAGGCGGGAGACCACACCGAGGACCTGATCCAGCAGACGATGCTGGCCTGCGTGCAAGCGCGCGGACGGCTCGAAGACCACTCGAGTTTCCGTGCCTTCCTGCTACGGATCGCACGCAACAAGCTGTACGACTTTCTGCGCGCCAACTCCCGCAACCGCGTAGACTTTGGCGTCTCCTCGGTGCATGACCTTCGGCCCTCTCCCAGCAGCCTGGTGGCACGCGACCAAGAGCACGTGCGCGTCTTGGAGTCGTTGCAGGCTCTGCCCGTCGACCTCCAGGTGGTGATCGAACAACACTACTGGGACGAGCTGACAGTGCGCGAGGTCGCGGAGGTCTTGGAGATCCCCACGGGGACGGTCAAGAGCCTGCTACGCCGCGCGCGACAGGCCTTGGGCAGCGAGCTACGACGACGGACCGGCCCTCACGCGGAGCTGGTCGGGGCGATGCGCCGCTGCCGGCCCGGCCCGACCTCGTAGCGTGCCCTGCACGGTGCTCGCGAACGAGGTCGGCCCGAACCTGGAAGGCCTACAGTCCGACCCCCGAGGGATAGTCGTACGCCGCACCAACCCCAAAGCTGCGGACATTGTGCTCGCCGACGCCGATCAGCTCCTTGGTTATGGAGATGCACGTCTTATCGGCGGTGGCTCCGGCGTAGTAGTACCGAATGTGCACCTTGTTCTCGGAGACCCCGTTCCAGTTGGTGGTCGCAGACCACCCCGCACCGCCGCACCCCCAGTTGAACGTCCCGTTGCGCTTGAACATGCGGAAACGGACCCCCGCGATGTAGTCGTTGGGCTGCTCGATGATCCGCTTGGCGCACACGCCCCAGTGCACGCGCTGCACGTCGCCGCTGCCGGAGTAGAACAACTTGGACGTGCTCATCCACTGGCTGCTCTTGAACGCCGAGACCACGACATCGCGGTGGTCGAAGGAGTCCTCCCAGTCGTTCTGCCACACATTGTTGGTGCAGTAGTACGTCTCGAGGCCGTAGGCGGGGAACGTCGTGCGGGGTAGTAGCAGGTCACGAGGCGCGGAGTCGACGAGGCCCTGCGCTTCGACTTCGGCGCGATGATTGACCCACAACAGCTCGGGCGGCTGTGCGTCGGCGGCCGCGTAGTGAATGAACAGCTCGAGCGGTGTGGGGTCGTACGTCTCCATGAGGTACGCAAAGCTGCCGTCTGCCTCTTTGGGGCTGTCCAGAGCGACGACAATGGAGTCCTCGTCGGGGTTGAGGAACGTCAAGATTCCGCCGCCGGGGAGCTCGACTTCGGCGATGGGAGTGATGACACTGTCGGGCGTGTCGGCGCTCGGCAGCTCGCCTTGTTCCTCCAGTAGGACGGATGCAGTCGGATCGGGCTCGGACGATGAGTCGCAGGTGCCCAGCGACAGGGCCAAGCCCACGGCGCACAGCAACGGGGACGGGGATGGGGATGGGGGGATCGGTGTTCGCATGTTCTGGTCCTCGGGACGCTCCCACCGCTGCGCACGGACCAATCCCTGGTGGCTCGATCGCCCAGCCGCGCGGTCGATGCACGACGGCGTGGGGGACCGGCCCCGGGTTCACCCGCGAGCAGCTCGTTGGCAGCGTTCACCTTCTAGGTCGTTCGCACGACCGGCTTGGATCAGCTTTTGTGTGACCGAGGAAGGTTTTGTTGGCGGCGCGTGGGCTGGGGGTCCGCCCACGCGCCCCGCCCCTCGCCGCTACTCCACGGCGCCACCACAGGTCTGGGTCTTGAGCACGATCTTCGGATCTTCGTGCAGTCTGGGCTTGCCGTCGCAGTCGGGATCGGTGGCGTCGGGGGTCGCCACAATCGAGAACTCGAGCTCCGGCAGCAAGCAGCTCAGCCGCTGGGTGTCGAACGTCGTGCCCCCACTCTCATAGACCAGCGCGTAGCTGCAGGCATCGCCAGGGTCGACCGACTCATCGTTGAAGTCGAAGACCACCACCTGCTCGTTCGAGGCCAGCGTGCACACGAACGGGTCGGCGTCGGTGAACGTCTCGCCATTGATGGAGATCGAGAGCACTCCGTCGTCGACGGCCGCCAGCGCCGAGTAGGTCGGCGAGCAACGCGTCTCGCCTTCGGGGACTGCGGTCTGTGGGGTGTCGGTCTTCG
>JAHZJA010000658.1 GCA_022601155.1 Deltaproteobacteria bacterium
GGTCGAAGGAGAACCGCCAGGGATTGCGGGCACCCCAGGCGAAGATCTCCGGGGCGAAGTTGCCCTGGCCGATGAACGGGTTGTCGGCGGGGATCGTGTAGTCGAACGGCCCGTACTGCGGGCAGCCCTGGCACGCCTCGGGGTTGTCGTCGGAGCCGTCGGGCTCGACATCGATGCGGAGCATCTTGGCGTGCAAGAAGTTGGGCGCGCGACCGGTATTGAAGGTGTCGTTGGCTCCGCCGCCGTCGCCCGTGCCGATGTACAGGAAGCCGTCGGGACCAAAGGCGATCATGCCGCCGTTGTGGTTGCCCGCCGGCTGGTGGAGCTCCATGATGACGCGCTCGGTGCTCGGGTCGGCCTGATTGGGGTTGCCCGCGTCGAGCATGAACTCGGAGATGACCGTGGTCTGTGCCCCGCCACCGTTGGGGTTGTAGTTGACGTAGACCCGGGGATCGTCGGGGAAGTCGGGGTGGAACGCGAACCCGAGCAGTCCCAACTCGGAGCCGATGGAGTTGTTGTTGGCGCCCAAGACCCCAATCGACAAGAACGCCTCGGCGGGCGCGTCCATCTGGCCCGGCTCGAGGATTCGAATGTCGCCACCCTGCTCGACCACGAACAGGCGATCGGGCTCGGTGGGGTGCCCCAGCGCGAGCACGGGCCGATCGAAGCCTTGGCCGACCAGCTCGAGGCCGATGGCCGGGGTTCCCTCGACCTCCTCGTACGGGCACTCCAGCGGGGGTCCGGTGGTGGAGCCCGACTCGTCTTCGGTCTCGCCCGCGGTGGTGTCACCCGTTGCGTTGCTGGTCGCGACCGTCGTCCCGTTGTCGGTCATCGACCCGGGGCCGGTGGAGTCGGGATCGTTGGTGCTCGTGACCGTGCCCGTGGAAGAGCCGCCGCCACCGCTGCCGCCGTCGTCACCGGGGCAGCCAGCGAGCATGAACCCAGATGCGGCCAGGCCCACGAAGTAGGGAGAAAGCAAAGGTCGAAGCACCATGGATGCTTCGTAACACGGCCCATGGGCTGGCGCCGGTTGGTTGGGACGTGACCACACTCCCATCACGACCGCCATTGCGGATGAAGGATTCGGAGTGGGGCAATCGGCCGCGATGGCCAAGGGCTGATCTTGCGCGGTGCGATTGCGGCGGTCGTGGTCCACCCGACGCTCGAAACTCAGGGTCTCCCCTGGCCGGAATTCGGCGAGGGAAGCGCCTCGTGTGCGCGAAACGGGAGGTCAGGTCGAAACGCAGATCACGCGTCCGCCGGGGACTCCACCCAGTGCGCGTCCTGTCTTGCCGGTCGCCGTACTGAAGTACTTGCCGCCCGCTACCCAGAACTTGCCCTTGGCACCCTTGAGGAACTTCTTGATCTCGCCGCTGCTCTTGGGGAGCCGCCACCGCCGAAGATTGGCGTACTTCGACGACTTGAGCTTCGAGCACGCGCTGGCGGCCGCGGCCGCGGTGCGGGCGGCCCGAGGAGACTTGATCCCGTAGAGCCCTCCGGACTTGTGGACCTTGCTGCGGTCGACGCTGGGCTTGCTTCCGCCACCCCCGGTGGTGGGCTTGCCTCCGTCATCGCCACCACCGTCGTCTTTGCCGCCGTCGTCTTTGCCACCGTCGTCTTTGCCACCGTCGTCGGCCTTGCCGCCGTCGTCGGCCTTGCTGCCGCTCGTGGAGCCGCCGCTGGGCGTCCCACCGGTGGTGCCTCCCGCTTCGGCATTGGCCGCCGCGCCAGAATCTGCCCCCGTCGTCGCTGCCGGCTGACCACCGCTGGCTGCGCCACCACTGCCGCCCGCGCTGCTGCCACCGCCGGTTCCACCGGCCACGGCTGCGTCGTCTGCGGCTGCTTTGGCGTCGTCCGCTGCTGCATCACCGCCAGCGGGCGTGCCTCCATCGTCGGACTTGGCCACGGTGCCGGGCTCGACGACGAACTTCTGATAGGCGAACCATCCTCCGCCACCCAGCGCACCCAGGAGCAACAGCACCACGACGATTGTGCCGACCTTGCTGCTACCTCCCAGTGAGGAATCCGGCCGTCGATCGAGATCTCGATCGGACAGTGCAAATGACGAATCGCCGCCGATGGTGGGCGACGCGTTGTTCGAAGGATTGCTCTGGACCCCGCCTCCCCATGTGGGCGAGTTGCCCGGCCCGGTCGCGGCTGCTCCGGCAAAGGTCGGCGCGCCACTGCCCGAGGACGTGCCGGGGCCCGTGCCTGGAGGGCCACCGCTACCCATCACCGTGGGGCCAGCGACCGGCGGCGGGTACGAGCCCGCCGATGCCACCGTTGCGCCCGGAGGCGGAGTGGGGGTGGAAGGCGGACCCACCGAGGCCACGGTGCGACCGGGCCCGCTGGGCGTGCTGGCTTCCGCGCCCGCCACCGTATAGATGCCGTTGTTGCGGTTTTCGTAGGGCGCCAGCGCCAGCGCCATCTCGTCGCACGACTGCCAGCGCTCGGCTGGGTTCTTGCGCAGGCAACGTTCGATGACCTGCACCAGGCCCGCGTCGATGTGGCTGCCCAGGCTCGACAACGAGGGAGGCTCGCGCGTGCTGACGTTGACCAGCGTCGCGGCCATCGTGGGCCCGAGGAACGGGTTCCGCCCCGACAGCGCCCAGTACAAGATGACGCCCATCGCCCAGATGTCGGTGGCCTGATCGACCTGGGCTGCGCCCTCGGTCTGCTCGGGCGACATGTACTCCGGCGTGCCCATCAGCACGCCCATGCCGGTCTTGCCGGCGTCGTTGCCCTCGGTGAACTTCGAGATGCCGAAGTCCATCAGCTTCACCAGCAGCTGCCCCGGCTCGGGCTGATGGAGAAACACGTTCTCCGGCTTGAGGTCGCGATGGACGATCCCGACCTCGTGGGCGGCGCCGAGCCCCTCGAGCGCCTGCCGCACCACCATCACCACGGTGCCGTAATCGACCGGCGCGTTGCTCTGGACGAACTGCGCAAGGTCCTGGCCCTTGAGCATCTCCATGACGAGGTAGGGGCCGAGCGTGGACTTGCCGAGATCGAGAATGTCGCAGATGTACTTGCTACCGATGCGCCCCGCGGCGGTGGCCTCGTTGCGAAAGCGGGCCAGCACCCCCTCGTCGCGCGAGAACTGCACATGCATCAGCTTGATGGCGACGGTTTTCTTGACGAGAACGTTGGTCGCCTTCCA
>JAHZJA010000659.1 GCA_022601155.1 Deltaproteobacteria bacterium
GAGCTCAGCGTCGAAGGCGTCGATGTGGGGGATCGACAACGCGGTGAGCGTCATGACGCGATCGGGGAACACCGCGGCGGTGGCCCACGCAACGCCTGCGCCCCAGTCGTGTCCCACCACGTGGAACGCATTGGCTCCGAGCGCATCGGCGATGCCCACGACGTCGCCGACCAGCTCGCCCACCGCATAGTCCATGAGCTCGGGAGGTCGAGCGCCGGGGGAGTAGCCGCGTTGGTCGGGAGCGACCGCATGGTAGCCGGCCTCTCCCAGCGCACTCAGCTGGCCACGCCACTCGTAGGAACTCTGAGGAAATCCGTGGAGCAGGAGCACGAGCTCTCCATCGGCGGGTCCCGCCGCCCGAGCATCGAAGACGAAGGGACCGACCTCGATCTGGATCTCCTGGATCTCACCGGGATCGATCTGACCCTCGGTACCGGAGCTCGACGAGTCGCCGGTACTCTGGTCGGCACTGGCATCGGTCACGTCGCCGCCGCTGCTCGAGGTCGATCCGGTCTCGGCCGGGTCCGCGGGCGTGGTCGTGTCGTCACCGCAACCCAAGCTCAAGCAGATGACGAGCAGTGCTCTGTTCTTCAGCATGGGCCCGTATCTACTCGGCCCAGAGCCTCGCGCAAAGGGAGGGAGGAGCCCGCAACCAGGCTCTCGCCTCGGCCGATACATCTCACTACGTCAACCTACGCCGCGCCTGCCGGGGGGGGCGCGACGGGTTTGTGGAGGGGTTCGAGGTCTGCGTGACGGTTTGGCTACCTTCGTCGGCACTTCAAATTCGCGGTCGAGACTCCACGCTCATTGCCGAGCGACATCGAGCGCGACCTGGGCAGCCCCTCCATGCCAGGGCGCACTGCGAACGGTGCCTGGAGCTGGTGCCCGGCCGCAGGCGTAAAAGGTGCGGGTCAAGGGCATCCTCGCCAAGCTGGGGCGAGTGATTCCGCGCGGTGCATCGAAGCCCGGGCTGCGCTCGACGAATACCCAGGCCATGGGGTCGACGGTCTTCGGCTCAGCCCGGCGGGCTGCCAAAGCTCCGGGCGGAGGCGGTCGTGCGGGGTGCGACCGCAATGGCTGGCCAGGGCGAGGATCTGCCCTTGGCTGACCTCGAGGGTTGCCCGGAGGTGAGCCAGATCGTCCAGGCCCTCGAAGATGTGAACCGGATCCGCGGAGTAAGCCCGCCGGGTATGCCGGACCCATGCGGCACGGGCCAGGGTGATCGCCGCCAGCCAGCGCTCGATCGACGCTGGCCCCCACGTTCTGGAAGCTCTCTGTGCGACTCCACGAAGCCGCCGCGCTGGCCGTGCCCAACGCCCGACGCTTCAATTCGGATCCGACCGAGGCCAGACCCCGACGGACGAGCGCCGAGCGTCACCTTCGGCTTTCGATCCTCTCCACGAGATGCCCGCCTTCGGCGCCTTCACCGGTCGTATTCGCCCCCGCACGGGCGTGCCCAATTCGCTGCTGCTCGACCAGGGCTTCGCTGCTCCGAACACGAGCTGGGCCCGCCGCTGCGGGTCCCTTCCGATGACCCGTGTTCGCTCGGCCGAGTCGCTTCGTTGTCCGATTGTATCGCGCGCCTTCGCCCAGTAGCGCGCTATGGTCGCTGTGGGTGCAAGCGGGGCGAACGATGACCAACACGATCAACGCAGCGCGGCCACCATGGATGCTCGGCCCACGTTTCGCGTTGACAGCGTTGCTGGTCTGCGCGGCTGGATGTGCCCGGGGAGCAACGAGCACGCCCGAGGACGGCAATGCCCACCGTCGCCCGAGAGCGGGCCGCGGCTCGGATACCCCTGTCGACTACTCCGAGTCGATCGCCCTCGAAGAGGACGCTACGACGAGCGCCAACGTCAGCTTCAATGACGTGGACGGAGACGGCGATCTCGACATCGTACTCGCCAAGGGGCGACACTGGCCGGCCACCAACTGGGTGCTGCTCAACGATGGATCGGCCGGCTTCGTCAGTCGTCACGAGGTCGACGTCACTCCAAGCCCGACCTACGCGGCTCCCCTCATCGATCTAGACGGCGATGGCGATCTGGATGTCGTGGTCGGCAACGACTCTCCCGCTCCCAAGCACGTGTATCACAATGACGGAGACGGCCACTTCACGCTCGTGGGGAGCTTCGGCTCCCCTAGTTGGCCCACGCGCAACGTGGCGGTCGCCGATCTCAACGGCGACGATCGTGCGGAGATCATCGTCGCCAATCGGGGCGGCCCAGGCTGTCAGCTGTGCATCAATGACGGCAACGGGCTCTTCCCACACTGCATCGTGCTGTCCGAGATCCCGGCGACGACGATCGCGGCCGGAGATCTCGACGGGGACGGGCACATCGACCTATTCGTGCCCCACCGGGATGGCGGACAGAGCCGGCTGTACATCAACGACGGCGCGGGAGGATTCGCGCAATCCATCGCAGTCGGGCCTGCCAGGAGCGAGACACGAGCGGTAGCCCTGGGCGACTTCGATGGCAACGGGGCCCTCGACATCGCAATGGGCAACCCCACCGGAGGCGTCTGGATCTTCGCGAATCGGGGGGCCGCCGACTTCGCGCCGCCGACCGCGGTGGGTCGAGCTTCCGACTGGGTCTATTCCATGGCCGTGGCGGACCTCGACCAAGACGGCGACAGCGACCTCGTGTTGGGCAACCGCAACGGGCCCGGTACGGTGTTGTTCAACGACGGGAGGGGCGACTCGTTCTCCCGCATCCGCTTCGGGGACGCAGCGGGCACCATGTATGGTGTCGATGTCGGCGACGCAAA
>JAHZJA010000660.1 GCA_022601155.1 Deltaproteobacteria bacterium
GGTAGATCGAGCAGCGGGATCCCGAGCGCTCGCGCCAGCGACACCCGGCGGTGTACCCACGATAGGCTGTCGACGCTCAGGAACTCGGGCGCGTCGCCCCACGCCTCTAACAGCTGGCGTAGCGTCGCCGCCGGGACCCGCAGTGCCACCGCGAGCGCAGGCACCGAGGCTGTGAGGTCTTGCTCCGTCCACCGCAGCTCACCTTGGGCATCATCCAATCCTAGCCACACCGACGATTTCGACGGGACCTGCGTTGGCGACCACACCCGTCCGTACAGGGCCGGCCCGCTGTCGGTCCCCTGCCTCGTGTCCATCGGCCCCCACCATGACAACAGCTCATCGTGGTCGATGTTTCCGAGCCGGCCTCGTACGGCCGCGACCGTTCCCATCGCCGTGATCGTCGCGCGGTCGAGCGAACCGCCCCCAACCGTTCGAATGGCGAGGTCGACGTCCCGGACCCGCCATCCGCTCCATCGCGCCACACGCAGCACGCGATGCAGCCGGTCCCACAGCCACGCCGAAGGCACCGGAACGCCGCCGAGGGTCGCGCCCTCCAGCGAGCACGGCTCGAGCAACTCGACCCGCAGATCGAGCTCGTCGGACAACGCTGTCGGCGGTGTCGTCCACCACGGCATCCCCAGCAGTTCCTGGAGTTCGGCGTAGCTGAGCTCGGCCGCGGCCAACAGGCGGGGAACCGCGACCAACTCCGTCAGCGAATCCACCCCCCACATCTGCTCGAGCGAAGCGTCATGCTCCCCCACCACGATCCCGAGCTGGGCAGGGCTCAGCTCCAGTCGCTCTGCGGCGACCGCCCCCGGTTCGGCGCCCAGTCCCTCCAGCAGATCCACCCAACGAACACCGACCGCACCGAGGTACGCGCGCACCTCGGTGGTGAACAGGTCGAACGGCATCGCCAGCGGATGCACCACTTCGTCCCGCAAGGTGACGTAGACCGACTCGTTCAGGTACTCCGGGTGCACGCGCAGAGCGTCGTCCTCCCACGTCGTCTGGCGTGGGGTCGCATCCCCGCCGAGCCGCACCTCGAGCCGCTCGTTCACCATGTCGATGTAGGGGAGCGGGCGGTGGGTATTCGCGCAGCTCAGCTCGATATCGACGATGTCGCTGCGCCGCTTGTCGAGCATCAGTTGGTCGAGCATCGTCTGCTGGGCGACGGGGATGCGCCGCAGCCACGCCAACAGATCGGCCAGGTACGCCGCGGGACTGAGAATCGAGCGGCAGTGCACGCAGCCGCAATAGTCCAGAGAGCCGAACAGGGTCCGCAGGTTCGCGACCGGCCGGGCCACCATCTTGGGGGCAAAGCGGCTCTCGAGGCTCGGGTGATGCCGCAGAACGAGCGCAGACGTCAGCGCCGCCTTCGCCGTGGCCGCTGCGTAGACGGCATCTGCAACCTTGGCCCCCACGCGCGCCCCCACGCTCTGTGCGAACACGTGTGGGTCGCGGTCGACGATCTGCGTGGCCGAGCTATAGCCGGCCTCATGCAAGGCTTCGACCGTCTGTGCCCGGTAGCCCTCGGGGGCGAGCACGTGCAGTCGCTGGACCAGGCGCAGCTGCTCCTCGATGGCGTCAGCATCTTCGCCTTCGATCCGAAGTGCACCTGTGGCGACCGCATCATCGATTCGGTCACGACCGAGATCGAACTGTGGGTGCTCCTGCGCCAGCTGTGCGAGCTCGGGCCGGCCCCCGATCCGCGCCCAATGGTGCGCAACGGCCAACGTCGGGTAGCGACGCTCCACCGCTCGGGCGATTCGCACCGCATGGTCGTCGCTGGTCTCGGGCTCCCCGTCCGTGTCGTCCAAGACTGACCCCAGCAACTCCGTCCATTCGTCGACGGACAGACGAGCCAGCCCCCGCGCCGAGTCCAACCGTCCCGTGTGGTGAAGATCGAGCAGCTGTCGCGCCACCCGGGCGTCGTCGACTCCTGCCGTCTCGAACTCGACGACGAGTCTCGCATTCGCGGCGGCTTCGTCACCGTGCGTCGACGCGACGTTCGCCCATGCTTCATCGTCCATGCCCCCCAGGAGCTGGGCCCGCACCACAGCGTCGACGACAGGGGCGGCCAGCCCGGCATCGACGAACCATCGTTGGCGCGCGCGGCCATCCGGAGACTCCGCGGCCAGAGCTGCCGCAGCCGTGCGTACCTGTGCCGCAACCTCAACACCAGGAGCATCCCAGCCCTGCACCCTCGATCGGGTCACCGCGTCATCGAGTCGATCCGCGATCTCTTCTGCCGACCAACCCAGCACCGTTCGTGGGGTGATAGTCCCGTCCTGAGTCAGAGCGAACACGGCTCCTGCTGGCGCCCCCTGCTCGACCCATCGTGCATCGAGGGACAGAGCTTCGACCGCACGCAGATCGACGTCGAGCCGTGCCGCGAGGACGTGGCGCTCTGTGGGCGACAGTGAAGTGGCGACTGTCCCTTGCAAGTGCTCGGCCGAGCGCACACAGAGGCTGTCGAACTCCGTGTCGCCGACCACCGCATGACCCGAGACCGTCAGGTCGAGCGCCAGCTCGCGCTCTACGTTTGTGTGAACCTGGGAGACCAACTCCGTAGCCGCCCGGTCTTGGACGCGAACAACCACGTCGAGCGGTCGCCCTTCACTGGCCAAACGCACCGCCCAGTGGCCATCGCTACCCGTCTTCCCCTCGTAGACGATGGAGGTCGAGCCAATTTCCACACGTTCCACGATCACATCGAGTCCCGGCGCAGGTCGCCCGTTCTCGGTGACGATGCGCCCTCCCAGCCACGCTCCGATCTCCTCGCCCCTCGTCGACGGCAGCGGGATCCGGAGGTGCGGCGTTGAACGATCTGGAACAACCGTCGTCGTCGTCCGCGCAAGAACCTGTTCTCCGTCGAACACCCGTACGACGATCGCGGCGGACTGTCCTGGTTCGATGCCGTCGAACAGATTCGTCGTCTCATCATCGACTCGGAACTCGCCATCCCCATCGACGGTCGTCCTACCCCGCTTACGAGGATCGTCGGCGCGGACCGCTGTGACCCAAAGGGGCCGAGGAAGCACAGGGACGACGGTTCCGGTCAACACGAACGACATGATGTAGCGCGCACGGTCGTACGATCGTTGTCACGCGTTCGTCCAGCGACATGACGCGATCCGACGACGGTCGCGGCTGTATTCGCGCGCGATCGGCCGGCCGGTTCCGCGAGCCCGGCGGCTGATCGCCTGGTGCATCGCGGTGGTTCGGCTTCGCACGCTTCGGACCGCCGACGCTTGTGCA
>JAHZJA010000062.1 GCA_022601155.1 Deltaproteobacteria bacterium
GGAATCCCTCGAAATCGGCCCCGACGAACGCCCGCTGATTCGCGTCGAGGGTGGCCCGCTGCTCCGCCTCGTTGGGATCGGCGCCCGCCTCCAGCAACAGCGTCACCGCAGCGCGCTGTCCCGCCGCCACGGCCACAAGCAGGGGTGTTCGCGTTCGTGTGTCGCGACGGACGTCGCGCGCCGAGGTGCTCGCCCCGTCGCCCAACGCCGCCCGCATCGCCTCGACATCGCCCTGCTCCGCCGCCATCAGCAGTCGAAAGTCGGGTGAGGCTGGCGCGGGCTCGATCTGCCCGAGCCGTGCGATCGCATCGGGATGCTCGCCCGCTTCGGCGCACTCCCGCGGCCGCTTTCCCTCACCGTCGCGCGCCGAGGCATCGGCCCCCGCCGCCAGCAGTGCAGAGATGATCTCCGTGCGCCCCATCCGGGCGGCCACGTGCAACGCCTGCACATCTTTCATCACGATCGGCTCGACGCGCTCCGGCTCGGCTGCGGTCAGCCGCTGTAGCTTGGCCTGCAGATCTCCCGGCGCCGCGCCTTCGGCCTGTTGCGTCATCAGCTCCATCGCACCGAACAGCCGCCGGCCGCTGTTGTTCAGCTGGGCCTTCATCACCGAGTCGTTGACCACGATGTGACGGGCAGTCGCGTGAACATCGGCATCGTGGTCGAGCAACCACTGCACCACACGTTCACACCCCTCGGCCGCCGCCTTGACCAGCGCAGGCATCTGGCCGTTCATCGGGTCGGCCTCCGCCTCCAGCAGGCACAGCGCCACCTCCTCGTGCCCACCTCCAATCGCTGCCAACAGGGGCACGGCAATGGAGTTGCCCACGTCGGGATCGGCCTCCGCCTCCACCAGGAGCTGGACGATCTCGAGGTCGCCGTTGCTCGCCGCATAGTGGATGGGCGTGCCCATCCGCGTCGCGACATTGACGTCGGCGTGCCGCTCGATGAGACGCCGGACCACATCGACACGGTGGGTCCCCACGGCCCACACCATCGAGTGAATCAGGTCCGGGCTCCATGCACCTGCGACGATGAGCTCGGCCTGGATGTCGTCGGCGCGGTGCGGGACCTGGTCGAGCGGGGCCTTGCCCTCGACAGTCGCGTTGGGGTCGGCTCCGGCCGCGAGCAGTTCGCGAACCGTCTCGAGCTCACCTCGTTCGATCGCAGTATGGAGTCGTGATTGGAGGTCCTCGGGCTTCATATCGGTGCTCACGTTCAACTACGTGAGCACCGTAGGTCGCAACGAGCCCGGGATCAAACGGTCATCGACTTGTCAGCTGTCAACGATCGCACGCCGCCGAGCAACCGGCCGGCCGGAGATGTCGAGACAACACGGCCGTCGATGCTCCGACCCGAGACATCGACGGCCGCCCCCCTGCACGATTGTCTCGGTGCTCAGCCTTGCGACCACTGCCCGCCGCCAGAGAACGTGCCGTTCCCCTGCGAGAAGATCGTGAAGTTGGTGCCGTCGGCATAGTGGCAAGAGTGGTCGTCACGTCCGTCGCCGCTGAAGTCACCCACTCCGAACTCACCGTTCACGCACCAGCCTGCGGCCCAGTTGCCTCCTCCGGAGAACGCCCCATTCCCCTGCGAGAAGATCACGAAGTTGTTCCCGTTCGAATAGTGGCACCAGTGGTCGTCGCGCCCGTCCCCGCTGAAGTCGCCGACCCCAAACTCTCCGTTCACACACCATCCGTTGGCCCAGTTCGCGCCGCCCGAGAACGAGCCGTTCCCCTGCGAGAAGATCACGAAGTTGTTTCCGCTGTCGTAGTGGCACCAGTGATCATCCCGACCATCGCCGTTGAAATCACCCGTCCCGAACTCACCGCCCGTGCACCACCCCGTGCTCCAATTGGCTCCGCCTGCGAACGTGCCGTTGCCCTGCGAGAAGATCACGAAGTTGTTTCCGCTGTCGTAGTGGCACCAGTGGTCGTCCCGACCATCGCCGTTGAAGTCGCCCACGCCGAACTCACCGCCCACGCACCATCCGTTGCTCCAATTGCCCCCGCCGCTGAAGGTGCCGTTGCCCTGCGAGAAGATCACGAAGTTGCTCCCGCTGTCGTAGTGGCAATAGTGGTCATCACGGCCGTCACCGTCGAAGTCACCCACACCGAACTCCCCGCCCACGCACCAGCCACCGCTCCAATTGGCCCCCGGACCAAAGCTCCCGTCGCCCTGCGAGAAGATCACGAAGTTGTTGCCGTTGGCGTAGTGGCAGTACAGGTCGTCGGCGCCGTCTCCGTCGAAGTCACCCGCCCCGCTCTCGCCCCCCGTACACCAAGGCCCCGCCAGCGCGCCGTAGAGGCCTTGCAGTGCCGTCACGTCGCTGCCGGTCCACTGCCCGGTGGAGTTGGCGTTGTAGCAAGCGTTCATGACCGAGCCATTGAGCACCGCGCCGGTCGGCGTCCCTGGTACGTGCACCGCTCCCGAGCCGCCCGGGCCTTCGTTGCCGCCAGCGCCACAGCTGATCGAACGATCGAAGAAGTCACTGTGACGAAAGCCGATGCAGTGACCCAGCTCGTGCATGATCACGTGGGTCACCACCGCCGCGCCGAACTGCGGCAGGATTCCCGTTCCGATCTGGAAGGTCTGAAACGGCAGGCCCCCTGCAGGGAAGCCCGCCGACCCTCCGGTCCCCGGGACCAGGCTGCCCACGATCGTCGCGTCACATCCGGCGGCAGGTGCGTTCTCGTTGATCCGCACCATGTCGAAGGTCAGGTTCTGGGCGTTGTACCGCGCGATGGCCTCATCGAGCGCAGTCCCCACGGCACCAGCGAACGTCGCACCGCCGACACAGATCGTCGCGATGTTGGCACCCACCAGGTTGGTGGTGCGGTACTGCCGAAACGAGTCCTCACCGTTCAGGCCGTGGCCCACCATCTCGCGCGACGCCTCCAGACTCACCAGAGCATCACCATCGACCATCACCTGGCCATCGTCGCGAAGCTCGATGCTCTCGGCCGGATATCCGACCTCCAGGAGGTTGTCGATGATCTCGGCCGAGCGCGAGTGCGCAACGTCGACGTCGTCGAGGCCGGAGTAGCAGCCCGTTCCCATCATCGAGCTGGCAACCCACAGGGAGCGCAGACAAATCGAGTCGTGCAGTGTCATGGTCAAGCCCTCCAAGCGAGGTGTGTGTTCCGCAGGCCCGCGGAGCACGGGATCCCATCGCCGGACCCCGCGCCTCGCATACACGCCCCAGCTGGCCCGGTATTCACGAAAGCACGCGGGTCCAAGGCTCAGCCCGAGACACGGATCCGATAGGGCGAGGAATTGCCGAGCGTCGCCTTGGGGATCCGGATGTTGGCACCCGAGTCGGGATCGTTGATGAAGAAGTAGTCGTCGTTGTAGCCGACGATCAGCCCCCAGTGCCCGTCGGGATAGATCCAGCCGCTGTTGCGAGGATGGGGCTCGCCCAGTTTCACATCGTAGTTGGTGCTCTCGCCTGCCTGCCTCCCCAGGTGGTCGAACACCGCGCCCTCCCAGTGCCACACGCCGATGGGGACGGGCAGCCCCTGGGTCAGCTGCGACTCGAATGCCTGGGCGCTCGAGGTCGTCAAGAACTCGACATCGGGCAGCGAGGTGTACTCCCGGATGTAGTTGGCCATGTGCGCGCCGCTGCCGTAGCCGTTGTCGGTGTACACCCCGACCAACCCATCGGTGGTAGGCGTGGTCGACAAGTGCGGCGCCACCCCAGACGACTTCAGAAACATGTACAGCGTCCCCACGGTGCAGTAGCGCCACCCCTGGTCGGGCCACGTCGTGTGCTGGTTGATGATCGGCGCGGCGTAGTAGCGCTGCTGGGATGTGTTTGGCGGGTAGCTTGCCATGGTCCGTCGTCGCTCGATGGCACGTCCCGCGAGATGCGAGACCGACTGCCTTCCATATCGAGTCACGATCGCCTTGCCCCGATATTCTGCGGATCCACTGGCCTGGGACCGCCGCTCAGCCCTCACCGAACAGGAAGCCACCGAAGACCGAGCGCGGCAGCTCCGTGGTCGAACACCGAAGAGGCGACGCTTCGAGCGTCGAAACGCCGTCGTACTGGCGCCGATCCACCACGGAACGCGGCGTATCGGCGACGACCGTCATCGGGGCGGCGGGCGGACACGCGCGACTACGCAGGGCGATGACCGTCGTGGGTGCCGCGGGCTGAACGAGCACGAGCACATGGGACCGACCGTCGTGGGTGCTGCGGGCTGAACGCGCACGAGCACATGGAGCCGACCGTCGTGGGTGCTGCGGGCTGACACGCGCGAGCACATGGGGCCGACAGTCGTGGGTACAGCAGGCTGAACGCGCACGAACACATGGAGCCGACCGTCGTGGGTGCTGCGGGCTGACGCGCGCGAGCCCGAGCCGACCGTCGTGGGTGCTGCGGGCTGACACGCACGAGCCCGTGGGCCCGACCGTCGTGGGTGCTGCGGGCCGACACGCACGAGCACATGGGGCCGACCGTGCCCCCGGCTCAAAACCGCAGCTGGAGCTCGAACGACGCCGACAACGGCGTCTGGAACGAGGACTCCACCCCGAAGTTGCCTTGCGGTGGCAACACGGTCCGCTGGAAGAACTCGGCCGGGTTGCTCGCGTCCTGAATCTTGGTGTGCTTGAGCTCGCTCAAGTCTCCGCCCGCAACCGGCCGGGTATTCGAGAACGAGTAGACCTCGTCGAGCCGGATCACCGCCTTGGAATTGGTGACGTTGATGACCCGCGCGGCGACCTCCAACTCCAGGTCACCAGGCAGTGGATACGCGTAGCTCGCGCTGAGGTTCCACGTGTAGTTGGGCTCGGCCCGGCCCCCCGCACCACGAGGAATGACGTAGATCGGGAACGAACCGGGGTAGCGGTTACTGCCGGCCCGCAAGGAGATCGGGTAACCCGACTGAAACCGAAAGCTGCTGCCCAGGGTCAGCCGACCCGCGTCTCGGAGGTCGAAGGAGTAGAAGCCATCCAGCTTGGCCCGGTGCGGCGTATTGAACGACAGCGGCCCAAAGCTGTTTCGGACCAGCTCGGGAATGTCGTACTGCGTGCTGGCGCCGAGGTTGATCGCCCCGGTGATCGGATCGACGAAGCCATCGTAGTTGCCCAGCAGCCGGCTGAACGTATACGAGCCCAGGACCATCCAATTGCGAGCGAAGCGCTTTTTGACCTCGAGGGTGAAGGCGTCGAAGTTGCGGGTGGGCTTGTCGAAGATCTCGTTGACCCGCGAGAACCCCTCCGCCAAGAACCGGCAGCGCTGGAGCTCGCGAGCCATCTGGCTGCGGTCTGGGTCATCGGTCGCCGTCGCCTGGAGCGCGGCGTCGAGCTCGGTGCACTCTCGCTGCTGGCGCGCGATGTCCTCCGAGGCCACGTCGACCCCCGGGTTGGCGATGATGAAGTTGAGGCCGCCATTGGTGGAGACGTCCTCGACGGCGCGGCCCAGATCGGTGTGGAGCCAGCGGACCCCGAGCGTGAGGTCCTCGATGACCTCCTGCTCGTAGCCGACCTGGAACTGCTGGTTGTAGTGGCCACGAAGCCGAGGCACCACCGCCCCTTGGGTCAGCCCCCCGGTGGACTGCGCAAAGTCGGTGCAAAACTCGGTGGGCTGGCCGCTGTCCTCGCGGGCGAAGACCTCACCACCGATGGTGACCTGCTGGCCCTTGCATTGTGAGTTCCGGTACGTCCGCTGTACCGGGACCAGACCTCCGAACACGCGCGAGTTCAGCTGGAGTGGCAGCGGCTGATAAAACCACCCGTAGCTGGCAAACAAGCGGCTGCGGCCCTCGTCGGTCCAGTCGTAGACCACCCCCAACCGAGGCGCCACGTTGTCCCAGATGAGGATCGCCCGCTCTCCCAAGACGCTGCGCATGTCCTGCAGCTCCCACCGCACTCCCGCGGTGACGAACAGGTTCGACAAGATCGCCCACTTGTCCTGAAGGAAGATGCCGTAGTTCTGCGTCGACAGCTTCTCGTTGTACTCGGGCGCCCGGATGCCCGAGCCCAGCGGGGTGGCGATCGCCCGCAGCTCCCCCTGCTCCTTGCGAACACGCCCGTAGCCCGCGGACTGGCGCAGATCGGGGTTGTCGGTGTCGACGAAGATGAAGCGGTTGTTGTTGACCCGGTTCGCCGTCTGGATGACGTAGTCCTGCGTGCTGGCGTCGTAGCACCACTCACCCCCCTCGTCGGGCGCCTGCCCGGCCAGCCCCGCCTGGTTGCAGCTGTCGTAGAAGTCGCCACGGTTGCCGCCCGAGTAGCGAAAGATGCTCCGGCGGGCGACGTGCTCGAACTGGGTGCCGTACTTGAGCTGGTGCGCCCCGGCGGCGTTGAAGAAGTGGGTGAGCGAGACCCGGCCCTCGATGCGGCGGCTGATGTCGCGGCTGTACTGGCCGATGCCGCCGGAGACCCACTGGCGTACCGGGCACGCCAGGCCGGGCAGGTTGGAATCGTTGCAGGCCTCGGCGACCCCGGGGACCAAGTCCAGTCGCCCGTCACGGTCGAGGAACTCGAACAGGTTCTCGCCCTCGGTATCGAACTCCTGGGTGCCGGGGATGGACAGGAACTCGGGGTTGTCGACCCGCCACGCTTCTTGGGACGCGAACTGGGTGTACGACAGATTGGCATCGATCTCGATCTTGTCGTCGGCGACCCGACCCAGATACCCCGCCGCAACGCTGACGAAATTGCCGCGGTCCCATCCGAAGTGCTCGTTGACGACGCCATTGGCGACCCGAGACCCACCACCGAGCGGGTCGGCATTGGGGGTGGTGCCGAAGGCCGATGGATCGAGCGAGAACGCGACGGGCCGCCGATAGGTGCGACGGGTGAACTGCGGCTGCCCCGACACGGTGGCCCGCAGCCGATGTCGGGGGTTGATGGCCCAGTCGAGGCCGAACTGATAGCCCACCCCCACCCCACCGGTCTTGAACGCCTGGTCGGCAAACGTCTCGGTGGTGATGTAGTCGCCCCCGGGCGCGCAATCGAAGTCGCCGTTTTGGTAGGGGCAATCCTCGTAGCCCCCCGAGCCATCCTTGTCGACGCGGTGATGGAACGTCTGCAGGAGCGAGTTGCGGCCGCCCGTCGCCGAGACTCCCGCCGACCAAAACAGCTTGTCCTTGATGACGGGACCGCTGGCCACCACTACGCCCTGCAGCAAGAAATCAGGCGTCTCGGTGGCACGAATCGCGTTGTCGGTGGCGAGGATGAACCGTGGCTTGGCCAGCCGCGGCGTGTAAGTGAAGCGAGCAACCCCGCGCAGGGTATTGGTGCCCGACACTCGCCGTGCGCTGACCTGGCCCCCGGACGCCCCGCCGTACTCGGCGTCGTAGCCCGACTCCTGCACCTCGACGGCCTCGACGAACTCCTGAACGATCGAGGCCCCCACCGTACCGAACGACGGGTTGTTCACGTTGGCGCCTTCGACCGTGTACTTGGACTCGGCGCCGGTCGTGCCCGCCAACGAGATACCCGCCGAGTCGCGCGACGCGGTCGCCGACGACTCGACCACCTGGGTGAAGTCGCGACCGGTGGAGTTTCCCACGGGGATGTTGCGGAACTCCTCCATGTTGACGGTGCGCCCCACCGACGTCCGCTGCTCCACGGGCTGGGCCTGGACACGGATCACCCGCTTGAACTCGTTGCTCGGGTCGAGCATGAAGTTGGCGCGAAACTTGGCGCCGCCCGGCAGGCTGGCGACCTTGGAGACATCGGCCTGCCCCACCAACACCTGCACGGTGTACATCCCCGGCGGCAGGTCGCGGAACGCGTAGAGGCCGTCTTGGTTGGTCTGTGTCTCGCGCGAGCCCTGCAGACACGAGCACTGCACGATGACCAGCGCGTTGGGGATCCGGTCCTTGGTCTTGGTGTTGGTGACGACGCCGCTGATGGTGCCGGTACCCGCGGCGTGGACTCGGGTTGGCGCGAGCAGTACCGCAGCCCCCACCAACACCGTGGCCAGAGCGCTGGTCATCGACAGTGCCAACAGCGTGCTCGCGCGCTTCACAGGTCGGGTTCCCTCCGAGGCAGAGCGTGCGCCGAAGCCAAAGACGTGCTCAGCCGCCCGCGACGCATAATACGATCGCCGCCCGATCCCGCCGCGGGCAAGTGTGGTGGGATGGCTTTCCGAGCCGACCCTACGTGGCGGCACTCGGCCGCTGCACCTCCGAAACCGCGTCCTACGACGAGGACTAGAACCGGCCGGTGAGCGCGAGCCCGCGTCCGGTCGGGACCAGTCGCAGACGCGCAGCGAAACCGGTCTTCTTCCAGTCGGCGGTCTTGCGATTGCCCTGCACGAACAGGATCGACCCGGCGCTCAGCGCGACGACACCCAGGCCCACGCCGATTCCCAGTGCGAGGCCGAGGCCGAGGTTCGCCTTGCGTCCGTTGTTGCGCGCCGTGTCGATGTTGGCGTCTTGCTGCAGGCACTCGGTGGACGTCTCGTCACCCGTGCACACGTCGGGCCGAGACGCTTGGAGCTGGCGCAGCTCGTCGCTGAACTCCTGGCCACGCACGCCGAAGTAGATCCCCAAGACGGCACCGGTCACGGTCAGCAGACCGCCCGTCCCCAGGGTTGCGGCCCCTGCGACCCGCAAGGTTCGACCAGGGTCGGGCCCCTCGGGGGCCATGGACCGCGGCTCGTCGGGGGGCTCGACCTCGGCATCGGGGTCGACCTCGGGCGTCTCGTCGGCGAGCGCTTCCTCGATCATCGTGTCGAGCTCGGCGATCCGATCCTGGGCATCGTCGGGATCGATCTCCGGGTCGGCCTTGGCGATGATGAAGAAGTTGTTCATCACCGCCTTCGCCTTGCGAAGGTCGTCGACATCGCCCGAGATCCCGTACAAGCCCTTGTAGGCCAGCGAGATGTTGTACAGAAGCAACGACCGCTCCGACAGGTCGTAGGCCTTCTCCCACTTTTGCACCGCCTCGCCAAAACGGCCGAGGCGGTAGGCCTTCTTCCCCTCTTCGTACAGGACCTCGGGTCGCGGCTCCGCGCTGGGGCCCGCTCTCATCGCGAGCATTGAGCGCGAATCAGGGACCGAAGCAGTCGCGGCTGCGGGCGGTAGCCCGAGCAAGAGACCCAGCAGTGTAGCGAGGGTTGCCCTCATGGAACGGGTCAGGCTAGCAACGTCGGCCCAGTCGCACCAGGGTCCCCGGCCGTTGGGCCGTGGTGGTGCACACAGCTCATAGATCCACCAGCGAGACTGCGCCGGGGCGCAACGGGAGCCCCAAAAACCGCGCACCTGCCCGGGCAAAGCGCTCGGGACCATCGGTGGCCAGCAGGGTGATGTCGCCAGGGCCTTCGGCGTCGGTGGCCAGGCCCTTGCGCTCGAGCACCTGGTGCACCGCCTTGGCGGTCGTCTCCGCCGAGTCGACCAAGATCACTTCGGGCCCCACCGCCGCCTCGATTGCACCACGCAGCACGGGAAAGTGAGTACAGCCGAGGACCAGGCAATCGATGGCCTCGGGGTCATCGCCGGTCCGGCGTAGGTCTCCCACATACCGCTGCGCGACGGCCTCGGCGATCGGTCCCTCGCACCAGCCCTCCTCGGCCAGCGCCACGAACAACGGACAGGGCCGGCCCAACACCCGTGCCTCGGGGCGCCGCCGGGCGATGGCCCGCTCGTAGGCTCCACCCCGGATCGTGCTGTCGGTGCCGATCACCGCGATACGCCCGGTCGGCGAGGCCGCACACGCGGCCGCGGCTCCGGGCTCGATCACCCCCAGCACGGGCAGCGGGGCCAAGTGCACCGCCAGATCTTCGAGCGCCACGGCCGAGGCCGTGTTGCAGGCGATGACCACCAGCTTGGCCCCGCGGTCCACCAGCACCCGCGCCGTCTGTCGGGCGTAGCGGGCGACCGTGGAGGCGCTCTTGGTCCCGTAGGGTAGCCGCGCCGTGTCGCCCAGATACAGGAACGACTCGTGGGGCAGATGGCGCCGCAATGCAGCGAGGACCGTCAGACCTCCGACGCCGGAGTCGAAGACACCAATGGGGGCTCGCATCGACAAGGACGTGCTCCGCGGGCCACCGGACCCCTCAGCCGCGCATGAGGATGTTCTTGGCGATCACCATCCGCTGGATCTGCGAGGTGCCCTCGTAGATCTGCAGCAGCTTGGCATCACGCATGAGCTTCTCGACCGGATACTCCTTGGTGTACCCGTAGCCACCAAACACCTGGACCGCATCGGTGGTGGCCTTCATCGCCATGTCGGCGCCGAGCGCCTTGGCGATCGCCGACGTATTGGTGCGGCGGACCCCGTTGTCCACCTCCCACGCTGCCTTGGAGTACAGCAGCTGGGTGGCCTCATAGGCCATCGCCATCTCGGCGATCATGAACTGGATCGCCTGGTGCTGGGCGATGGGCACCCCGAAGGTCTTGCGCTCCTTGGCGTAGTTGACCGACTCGTCCAAGGCGCGGGAGATGAGCCCCGCTGCACACGCGGCGATCATCGGCCGGGACTTGTCGAAGGTCTCCATCGCGATGGCGAAGCCCTTGCCCGGCTCGCCCAGGATGTTGTCGGCACTGAGGCGCACATCCTCGAAGATCACGTCGACCGTGTTCGAGGCACGCTGGCCCATCTTGTTCTCTTTTTTGCCGACGCTGACACCCTTGGTGTCGCGGGGCAGGACGAACCCGGTGATGCCCTTGTGGCGCAGGCCCGCATCGACGGTGGCAAAGCCCGTGTACAGGCTCGCGTGGCCACCGTTGGTGATCCAGCGCTTTTGGCCGTTGAGCACCCAGCCGTCGCCATCCTTTTCGAGCCGGGTGCGCATCCCGGCGACATCCGAGCCCGCCTCGGGCTCCGAGCAGCAGTAGCTGGCGAACATGTACTGCTCGGTCATCTCACCGAGGTACTTCGTCTTCTGCTCCTCGGTGCCCGCAATCATCAGCGGCAGCGCCGCGAGGTGGTTGCACATGATGCTCGTCGCGATGCCGGCACAGCCGTAGGCCAGCTGCTCCGCGATGAGGCAGCCCTCGAGCGTCGACAGGCCCAAGCCACCGTACGCCTCGGGAACCTCGACGTTCATCAGGCCCAGCTCCCACGCCGCCTCGAACACCTTGTCGGGGTGCTCGCCCTTCTCGTCGTACTCGGCCGCGACGGGAATGATGTGTTCGGCCGCGAACTTGCGGGCCGTCGCCACCAATGCGTGCTGCTCCTCGGTAAACGTGGGATCGAACATCGGAGCGGGTTCTAGCGTGGATTGCGGCCCGGATAAATCCGGGCGTGCAGCGCGCACTCACGCGTCAGGGGAACTCACCGCGCGTCGTCGCGCCCAGCGCTGCTCCCCGCGCGCTCGCGGGCCTCGCGAGCACGCTGTCTCGCGGCACGCCGTTCCCCCTTGCCGGCCTCATCGGAGCCCGCCAGCTTCGCTGCGCGGCCCCCCAGGATGTAGCCGATCACCACCCCCAGCAGCACGATCCCGGGGATGTAGATGAAGTGGGCGGTGGTCATCCCTGATCGATGCGGGTCCGCAGGCGGTCGACATCGGCCCGCAACCGTTGGCTGCGCCGCCACAGCATCACGCCGTAGATCGCAAACAAGCTCCACAGGACCCCGTAGGCCCACACGATGTGCTCGTAGTCGGACGCGGTCTTGCGAGCGGCCTTGGCCTCGAAGATCGCCTCACACTCGATCGATCGAGTGTCGAGCCCCTCGACCGCGACGTACTCGTCGTCATTGGCCGCCGGAAGGTTTGTCTCGTTCATGTCGCCTCTCCCTTCGCCGCGCCGAGATCCTCGGCATCGACCCACGCGTCATCGAGGTCCATCTCCGTCAGTTCCTGTCGCGCCCGGATCCACACGATCGCCACCGCCGTCGCGAGCAAGGCCCCCAACGCGGGCCACAGCGCGGTCCACATCGACGACGGCAGGCTTCCCACGGTGTCGGTGCTGGGGTGCGTCGTCTTCCAGATCTTGACCGCGTAGTAGATGACGGGGACATCCACCGCGCCGAAGATCGCCAGCGCCGCGGCCAGTCGCTCGGAGCCCGCGGCGCCGTAGCGGCGGACGAGGATGTACGCCACGAACACCAGCCACAACAGGCCCGTGGTGATCTGCCGCGCATCCCAGGTCCACGCGTGGCCCCACGAGGCGTGTCCCCAGATGGGGCCGGTGATCAGCACGGCCAGGCCGGCGACGATGACCATCTCCCCCGAAGCCACCGCGATGGCCTCGGCTACCCGCGAGTGTCGGCGCAGCTGCAGACCGGCCGCAATGCCACACACGACGCCGAACAGCATCATGATCCACGCCAGCGGAACGTGGAAGTAGAAGATCTTCTGCACCGTCCCCAGCTGCCGCTCGATGGGCGTGTCGAGGAAGATCGTGTGCACACTCGACGGAAACAGGGCCGCCGCGATGGCCAGTAACAACACCGGAACGAAGCGCACCATGCTCATCGCCTCCCTCTGCGCGCCCGGCCGCCCGAGACGGGGCGGCTGTTGCCCACGAGGACCGACTCGAACAGCCAGCCTCCGAGCACCAGCAGCAACACGTCGAGTGCAGCCAGCTGCGTCAGGTAGATCGGTAGATCGGGGTGCTGCTCGAGCAGCGCCCTCGTGGCCAGCAACGACCAAAGCAAGGCCGGGCTGGTGAGCGGATACAAGATGACCGACAGCAGCACGTTCTTGCCGCTGCTGGTGGCCAACCCGGCCGCGAACAATGTGCCCACCGCGACGTAGGAGATGCAGCCCAGCGCGACCAGGGCAAACGTCGACAGCGGGCGTTGGGCCAGAACCTCGGCCGCGGGGAACAGGAACACCAGGCCGGGCACCAGGATGCAGCAGCACCCCAGCAACACCAGCAGCGTCACCGTGGCCTTGGCCACGTAGATTGCCAGGCGGTCGACGGGCGCATTGAGCAGCGCCCGCAGCGTGTCCGACTCGCGCTCGCGATCGAAGATCCGGGTGAGCGTCAGCGCCCCGACGAAGGCCACGCCCAGCCACAGCATCCCCGGGATCGCCATCGGCTGCGCCGACTTGGGCAGCGCCGCGAACGACAGCCCGAACATGATCATCACCACCAGCGTGAAGAAGCCAGCGGTGGCGACGAGCTCCAGATCGCGGAACTCCTGGCGTAGGTCGTTGCGGGCCAGCAACCACGCCTGTCGAGGCAAGCGCATCGCGCCGTTTGTAGCA
>JAHZJA010000661.1 GCA_022601155.1 Deltaproteobacteria bacterium
ACTTTGCGTTGGCGGGCACGGTGAGTCCTACGCAGTTCCTGGGCTACGGCGACACCGAGGCGTCGGGCTCGGTGCTGGCGTTGGTGGTGGATGGAGCCCAGGTGCCGCAAGCGGGCCCGGGTACCACCGTGGAGATGGTGTTCGAGCGCACGCCGTTCTACGCCGAGAGCGGCGGCCAGGTGGGCGACGCCGGCGTGGCGGTGGCCGACGGCGTGCGGGTGGCGATCGACGACACCGTCAAGCCTCGCGAGGGGCTGCATGTGCACCGTGGGCGTGTGATCGAGGGAACCGTTGGCGTGGGTGACTCGCTCTCGCTGCAGGTCGATGTGCCGCGGCGGGATGCGATCCGTCGCAACCACAGCGCGACGCACCTGCTGCACCATGCGCTGCGCGCCGAGCTCGGCGAGCATGTCGTGCAAAAGGGATCGATGGTCGCCGCCGACCGGCTGCGCTTCGACTTCAGCCACAACCGCTCGCTGTCCGTCGAGCAGCGCCGCTCGATCGAGACGCGCGTCAACGCGATGGTGCTGGGCAACCAGGCCAGCGAGACACGCGAGATGTCGATGGCCGACGCCAAGGAGCAAGGGGCGATCGGCTTGTTCGGCGAGAAGTACGGGGCCGAGGTTCGCGTGGTGCGACTGGCCGACGACAGCGTGGAGCTGTGTGGAGGTACCCACGTGGTGCGGGCCGGCGACATCGGTCTGTTCACCATCGTCGCCGAGAGCAGCATTGCCCAGGGCGTACGTCGCATCGAAGCGATGACGGGAATGGGAGCGCTGGCCCACGTGCAGGGCCTGGCCGAGGTCGCCGCGGAGGCGGCCGGTCAGCTCCACGCCGGGTCGGCGCAGGAGTTGCCCGAGCGGATCGCGAAGCTCAAGACCGAGCTCAAGCAGCGCGATCGCGAGATCGCCACCCTCGAGAGCAAGCTGGCGACGGGGGGCGGCGGAGCGCAGGACGATGTGACCGAGATCGAGGGCGTCAAGCTGCTCACCAAGCGGGTCACGGGTGTCGATCCGAAGGCCCTGCGAGGGGCGGCCGACGCCCTGCGCGACCGGCTGGGCTCGGGCGTCGTGGTGCTGGGCGCGGAGACGGGCGGCAAGGCGACCCTGCTCGTTGCGGTGACCAAGGACCTGTCGGCCCGAGTCCACGCTGGCAAGCTGGTGGGGACTCTGGCGCAGCACGTCGACGGCCGAGGCGGGGGCAAACCCGAGCTCGCCCAGGCGGGCGGTCCGAACCTCGCGGGCCTGGGTGAGGCCCTGCAGGCGGCTGGGCCCGCGCTTCAGGCTCAGCTGGGTGCGGCCTGATCGGATGATCACGGTGGTGACGTGGTAGGGTCGCCACCGTTGGAAGGGAAGGCCGTTTCCTATGGATCTGGATGATCTGCTCGCACGAGAGGGGCTGGATGCCGCAGGTGTCGACCAGACACTGACGTGGGCCCGCCAACGGGCTGAAGCGCTGCTGGCCGACGTGGGAGACGACGAGCTCGCGGCGTTGCTCGACGGTGCCGCGGCACTGCCCGCCAATCCCAACCCACAGTCCGTGGCGGCCGCGTCTTCGCAGGTCCAATCGCCTGGCGACGGTAGCGAGTCGAGCGCATCGCCCGGGAGCGACGGCCCGTCGACGGCCGAGCCCGACTCGCTCGGTGCCCAGGCGACGCCTGATCCGAACGATGCCGCGGCCGCGGACACGTCCCGCGATGCCGACGCCCTCGCGGTGGGTGCCGAGGCTGGTGCGGAAGCGGAGCCGGAGCTCGATCCCCTGGCGGGCATCGACTTCGACGACCTGCCCGGCCTGGAAGAAGACGACGACGACGACGAGCCGGCCGATCCTGCGGCGGCGTTCGAGGGCGCCCAGCCGAGTGATGATGCCGACGCGCCCGACGCTACGATCCCTTCGATGGAGGCACCGCTGTCCGCCGAGCTGGCGGCCGAGCTCTCCGGGGGTCAGGCACAGGCGAACCTGGCCGATGTGACCGAGCGGGCCGTCAACCCGCTGCATGCGGCCGACGCTGCGGCGGATGGTCCCGAGGCCACGCCGAGCGCCGTGACGGCGGAGGTCACCCAGCGTGCAGGCGAGTCGGTCGATGCGGCTGCGCCCTCGGAAGTTCCAGCGCAAGTCACCGAGCAAGCCGATGGGGTTGGCGACGACGAGGAAGAGATCGAGGAGATCGAGCTGCTCGACGACGACGACTTCGAGTTCATCGAGGAAGACGAAGAGGAGCCTGGGTCTGCGGTAGAGCAGACCGCGGTCGACGATGGCAAGGTGCCCGAGTGGCAGGCCGCCCTCACCAGCGCTCAGCTGGGCGGCGACGCCAAGGCCGATGCCGACTCGGGTCTGTTGCCGATGCCCGGACGGCCTCCGGTGGAGCAACCGGCTGAAGGTGCGGCGGAGGCCGCGACAGCCGAAGACGCGGCCCAGGCCGGTGCCGAGGGTGAAGACGCCGCGGTCGAGCCCACGGACGACGATGCGCCGAACGACGAGACTCCGGCCGATGAAGCCGCGTCCGAAGGCGAGCAAGCCCCCCCGGGCGACGAAGACGTCGACCCCGACGATCGCTGAGTCGGGCCTCGGTGCGATCGGTGGACGAGTCCACCGATCGCCGTGGTCTGTCGGGGCCGAGAATCGACGGCCTCGCCCCGTGTCAGGCGTAGTCCCGCGCGTCGGCTGCCGCTGCCTCGCGCTCGTAGACCGCACCGAGATCGTCGTCCTTGGCGTCGAACAACGCCTCGGCGGCGCGGCCTCCCAGGCGTGCGCCTCGGTAGGCCTCGAGTCCGCGACCACTCAGTAGCCCCAAGGTCGCCCAGGCCTTGCGGGTTCGCGATTGGTGTCGACGAAAGTGGTGCCACAGCTGCGGTCGCATGCGCATGGAGGTGCGGCCGATGTAGGCCAGGTTGAGCATCGTGTAGAACAACATCCGCCCGTTGTTGGGGCGCCCGCCGGCCTCACCCGTGTGCCAGCCCCAAAACCCCTGGTGTCGAACCATGCAGGCCTCGCGGCTCATGCGGAAGCTGATGTCGATGTCCTCGGCGGGCGCGTAGCGGGTGAACATCTCGTTGTAGTGGTGCCGCTGCAGCAACGCCGTTCGAAACGCACAGGTGCCCCCGGCGAGCCACACAGTGGCCTCCAGCTGCGGGTCGTCACGCAGGGCGGCGGGCATCGGGTGCGGCGGCGTCATCTCTTCGGCGGGAAAGAAGTCGCCCATGTAGTACTTGAACACCAGGTCCCAGAAGGCGGAGCGAGCCCGGGATCGGGCACCGCGTTCGAGCTTGCGCAGCGCATGCAGCGGGGTGGACGTAGCCGGGGCCACCGCAGCGCTGGGGTCGACGGCCGGGGCCAGCCCCAGCCGGGCCAAGGCGGCATCTCGATACGTGCGCATCTGCGGCCCTTCGCGCTGCCAGCCGCCTACGCCACCCACCCGGTGCTGCGGGTCGGCCTCGAACACGGCCATCGCCGTCGTCATCGCGTCGGGCGGAAAGTAGATGTCGTCGTCGACGGTGAGCGTGATGTCGGTCCGCATCCGCTCGATGCCCGCGTTGCGCTGCATGCAGGTACCCGCGGGTGTCCGCAGGAACTCGAAGTCGACGCCATCGAGCCTGTCGCCCAGCCAACGTCGCAGGGCGTCGCCGTCCGTCTGGGGATCGGAGTCCGCCGCGATCACCACGACCTGTGAAGGTGGTCGTCGTTGCTCGAGGATGTGGGCGATGGAGGCCGCGAGGCTCTGCGGGCGGCGAAAGGTGGGCACCAAGGCGCCCCAGGTCAGAGGGTGGCGATCGGAATATTGGTGTGGCATCGATTGGCTGCTTCGTGGGGGACTGCCCACTGGAGCAACTGCCGTGCCACCCCCCATCCCGCCCGCCACCGAGCCGCGACGAGCCCAGTGATCTTCGGGGATTGGCGGACGCGTCGTGCGACCGAAGACACCGACGACACCAACCCCGACACGTCAACTCGAGACCACCCCCGTCAACTGCACTGACCAGGGCCACCCGCGGCGAACGAGCGCCGTGGCCCTTCCGCTCCGGGTGCTGGGGCGCTCAGCTGTCGGTGGGGTCGGGGGCGTCGACGCCCGCGAAGTGATACGCGCGCACCAGCGCCGCGCGGCCGCTGGCACCCGTGCCGGGGCTCTCGCCCACCTGCGCCAGCGTCTCGTGGGCGGGACTGATCCCCTGATCGAGCAGAGGCTCGAGGCGATCGAGGAACCGCGCCTCGGTCCGCCCCTTGTCGTCGCGGATGTCCATGCGATCGAGCGCGACACGGGCGAGATCGACGAGGCGACGGGCCAGCGTCTGCAGCTGTGGCGAGCGCAGACCATGGGTGATCGCGTCTTGCCACAGGCCCATGCGCTCTTCGTACGAGAAATTGGCGAGCAGCTCCCACGCCTGGCCGGCCGCGTCGTCGTCGTACAGCAGACCCTTGCCCAGGGCAGGCAGTGCGCACACATGTCGTGACCCGACCGCATCGGCCGAGCGCAGCTCGATGTGCGGCTTGAGCCGGACCTCGGGAAAGACGGTCGACAGGTGCAGGAACCAGTCGCGATGGGTGGCCTCGTGCCGGTTGCCCTTGGCGTCGACGAATCCCTCCTGCAGGAACTTTCGAAACGGCACGTGGTGCGGGTGGTAGACGCCGTCCCGCTTGACGAAGAACATCGGGACGTCGATCGCCCAGTCGACGTAGCGCTCGTAGGTGAACGGCTCGAACGCGAGCTTGGGCACACCGCAACGATCGGGGTCGACGTCGAGCCACACTTGGCTGCGAATGGATGCGAGGCCGGTCGAGCGCCCCTCGAGGTAGGGCGAGTTGGCAAAGATCGCAGTCAAGACCGGCGCGAACGCGTTGGCCAGCGCGAACCGTTGTCCACACTGCGCCTCGGACGCGTAGTCGAAGTTGGCTTGCACCGTACAAGTACGCAGCATCATGTCGAGCGCCCGGGTGCCACGGGTGGGCAGATACGAGCCCATCACCGCGTAGCGCCCCTTGGGCATCCAATTGATCTGCTCGCGCGTGGCCCAGGGATGATGACCGGCGGCCATCCATGCCAGCGACAGCGACTGCGAGACGGCGTGGAGTTCTTCGTAGTGCTCCGAGAACTCGGCACAGGTCTCGTGCACGTTGGTCATGGGAGCGCCGGACAGCTCGAGCTGACCTCCCGGCTCGAGCGTGATCGATGCGCCGTTGCGCGTCAGCTCGACGATCTCCCCGCTGGTGCCCCGGTCGGCGCCCGCCTCCCACCCGAATTGCCGATGTAGGCCCCGCAGGGTCGGCAGCACGTGATGCTCGTAGTCGACCGGGCGAATCGGGCTGCCGTCGGTGGGAATCACCACGCCGAGCTTCTCGAGCTCGGTGCCGATGAGGTGGGTGCTCTGATCGGGCCGCTGTGCGCGGACGAACCCGTCGACCAACTCCTCACGGGTAATGGGCTGGTCGGAGAAGTTCTGTCGTTGAGGGCTCATGGCGTCCCGCTTGCGGTCGTTGTCGACGTGTACCACCAGCGCGCGGCTTTGGGCACGTGAGGGGATCGACACCAGGCCTCCGTGGGTTACCGAACGCCGCCTTTGGGCCGGTGAGGTACCACAGCGGGCCGTCGTGGCGCGGTCGTGAACGGGGCCAACGGTGCCTCCCGGACCACGCTGGCTTTGCTTGACCCCCCCAATTGAGGTTGTTACCTTGCGCCCGCCTTTTCTGGGAAAGTCACGCGTTTTCAATGGCGTCTCCTGCTCCTCGTCCTCCTGCCTGCACCCTCGGCACGAACATCACCGTTCGCGGCACGCTCACCGGTGAGGAGGACCTCGTCGTCGAGGGACGAGTCGAGGGCAGCATTGCCCTGGCCGGTCACCTCATCGTTGCCGAGAGCGGCGTCGTCGAGGCTGATGTCGATGTTCAGAGCATCGAAGTCCACGGTGAAATCCGTGGAGACATCGTGGCCTCGCAGTCCATCACCATCGACAAGGGCGCCCACGTGGCCGGCAATGTCCGTGCTCCGCGCGTCATCATCCACGACGGCGCGCAGTTTCAGGGCGCCGTCGAGATGGATGTCGATCTCCCCGAGGGTCTGGCGCGCGGGCTGACGCGCTAGATCGCCATCTCATCCTCCCAATCGGCTCCGACTTCCGTCGCCTCCAGCCCTTTTCCATCGCGAGCGTTCGCACCATGGCCAACACCGTCATAGGCAGCACCATCGTCATCGACGGCGAGATCACCGGGGACGAAGATCTCGTCGTTCAAGGCACCGTCAAGGGACGGGTCAGTCTCCGCGAGAACATCCTCGTCGAGGAGAGCGGGGTACTCGAGGCCAACGTCGAGACCGCCACCATCACCATCCACGGGACGGTGACCGGTGACATCCAGGCCTCCGAGCGCGCCGAGCTCAAGAGCAACTGCCGCGTGGTCGGAGACATCCGCGCGCCTCGCATCCTCATCGCCGACGGAGCCTCGTTCAAGGGCAACGTCGACATGGACGGCTAGCGCATGGCATCCCGGCAGCACGGCGCGACAGCTCCTCCGACCGACGACATCACCGTCATCGGTCTGGGCATCCATGTCCACGGCCGCATCCATGGTGAGGAGGATCTCCGCATCGAGGGGCGTGTCGAGGGCAGCATCTCGCTCACCGAGACGGTTCACGTCGCCGAGAGCGGCGTGGTGCAGGCCACCATCGAGGCACGCGACGTCATCGTCAGCGGCGTCGTCGTCGGCAACGTCAGCGCATCCAACTCCGTCAGCCTCGACCCCGGCGCCAAGCTGGTGGGCGACATCTCGGCCCCGCGGGTGATCATTGCCGACGGCGCTTCGTTCCGCGGCAACGTGGCGATGAGCGAGAGCACGGGGGCAGCCCCCCGAGCCCGCGCCAAGGCGGTGTCCCGCCCCGCCGCCGCGGCCAAGCGCAGCGCGGCCAGTGCCAGCAGCACGACGACCACCAAGTCGTCCAAGCGCAGCACCACCTCCACCGGACGGGCCCCCGCGCGCAAGAAGGCGAGCCGCGAAAAGAGCAGCCCCCGGGTCGCCGCCGTGGTGACCCCACGCAAGCCCGGCGTTCCCGACGAAGAAGTCACCGTGGTGGTACGGCACGCCGCGCTGGCCAGCGATGAGGAC
This sequence comes from Deltaproteobacteria bacterium, assembly GCA_022601155.1. Lineage (GTDB taxonomy): Bacteria > Myxococcota_A > Polyangia > Nannocystales > Nannocystaceae > Paraliomyxa. The sequence continues at coordinate 7,090 of JAHZJA010000661.1, forward strand.
GAGGGCGTGTCGACCAGCAAGAAGAAGAGCGCCAAGAAGTCCCCGCCCCGGGCCCGGGTGCCCAAGCGCGGCAAGCGACGCGTCAATCGTCGCTGAGCTGATCCCCTCACATCAATCGATCGCCCAGGGGCGCCGCGTAGGCCGCAGCAGCGGAATCACGGTGTTCTCGGCGATCTACTCGTCTGCTCCGCTCCGTGAAACAAAGGCACGAGGAGCAGACACTCGCCGCTGAGCGACAGAA
>JAHZJA010000662.1 GCA_022601155.1 Deltaproteobacteria bacterium
GGCACTGGGGTTCGGATGCACCCGGCCCTCGACCTGTACCGCACACCGGCCCCCCGTCCGTGGTGGGCCGACGCCGTCCCCGGGCTGTCGCGCCTGCCCGCGTCGCGACGCCCCGACGGCTTCGTCGACGGATTCTCGTTCGAGGCGCCGGTCATCGACACGCGGGCGTATCTGCCCTACCTGCAGCGGCGCTTCCTCGCGGCCGGCGGCCGCATCGTCGAGCGGACGGTGATCCATCTCGACCAGCCGCTGGAGCACGCGCCCCTGGTGTTTTGCTGCGCTGGCCTGGGCTCCAAAGGGCTCGCCTCCGATCCCAGCGTGTATCCGATCCGAGGTCAGCTCGTGCACGTGGACGACCCCGGCCTCGATCACATCGTGCTCGACGAGCACGGCTCCGATGGCCTCGCCTACGTCGTGCCCCGCGGCGACGACTGCGTCCTCGGGGGAACGGCCGAGCCGCACGACGACGACATGAGCCTGCGTCCCGCCGACAGCGACGGCATCGTGGAGCGCTGCGCCCGGCTCGAGCCACGGCTGGCCCACGCCAAGCGACAGGCCGAGGTGGTGGGCCTTCGACCAGGCCGCGACGAGATCCGGCTCGAGGCTGAGTCACATCCCGGCGGCTGGGTCGTGCACGACTACGGCCACTGCGGAGCCGGAGTCACCCTGTCGTGGGGCTGCGCCGAAGAGGCCGTCCGCCTCGGCCTGGCTCGGCTCGCTCCCCCAACCCGCCCGCTCGCAGCGCGAGGCGAGGCGAGGCACGGCGATGCGAGTCGCGGTCGCGGGCGGTAGCGGCTTCGTCGGCCAGCATGTGGTGCAGGCGTTGCGCGACGCCGGGCATCGGGTGCGCGTGCTCGCCCGCCGAGCCAATCCGGCCGACGACGAGGACGACCTCGAGCACCATGCCGTCGACGTGGGTGCGGGGAGCCTCGAGCCCGCGACGTTGGCGGGGTGCGACGCGGTGGTGAACCTCATCGGGATCAAGGCCCCTCGCGACGGCAACGACTTCGAACGCGCCCACATCCACGCCGTCGGTCATTTGCTCGAGGCCGCACGGCAGGCGGACATTGCCCGCTTCATCCACGTCAGTGTCGCCCAGACCGACGACACCCCAGGGGCCTACGCCAGCTCCAAGCGCGAGGGCGAGCGGCTGGTGACCACGAGCGATCGTGCGGCGACCGTGCTGCGGCCAGGGCTGGTCTACGGACCCGGCGACGATGCGGTCAGCAACCTGGTCACCATGATCCGGCTGGCCCCCGTCGTGCCCGTGCCTCGTGGTGCTACCGGTCCCCTGCCCGCCATCGATGTGCGCGACGTCGCGGCGGCCGTGGTCGCCAGCCTCGCCCGCCCTCAGACTGCGGGCCAGAGCATCGACTTGGTGGGGCCCGAGGCGCTCGACCTGCGCGCGTTGGTGCGTCGGGTCGCCAGTGCGCTCGCGCTGCCCACCCACACGCCGGGAATCCCCGACGTCGTGGCGCGACTGGGGGCGCGGGTCATGGAAGCCCTGCTCCCCGACCCGCTGCTGTCGCGCAGCCAGCTGTTGATGCTGTCCCGTGGGCTCCCTGGTGATGCCGGGGCGGCCTCGCGTGCCCTCGGAGTCCAGCCGCGAGCCCTGGAGCCCGAGCGCATCCGCCAGGTGGCCGCGGCAGTCGACAGCCGCGTGCCGAGCCTGCGCCTCATCACCTCGGCGTCCCACCGCGCGTGGCTACGCGAGCAGGCCCAAGCCATGCGAAGCTGGCCGATCGTGCTCGTGGTGGCGCTGGTCCTGATGCTCGTCTCGCCCCGGTGGATACCCGATGTCTGGTGGCGCATGACATTTGTCAATGGGCTCGGCATCGTCGGGTTGCTATGGATGTGGGGCAGGACATGGCCCCCGTTGCTGCGCCCCCGGATCGGTCTCATCGGCATTGGTGTTGCGGGGGCCGCCCTCGCCTACCTCGGCGCGGCGCTGTTCATTGGTGGCCTGCGATCGACAGCGCCCGCGCTGGCAGCCCAGGTCGAGGAGATCTACGGATGGAGTCAGCTCGCACCGGTCAGCCTGCACCTGATGCTGCTGCCTCTCATCGTTGTTGGCGAAGACCTTCTATGGCGTGGTGCAATCACCCTCCCCCTCGCGAATCGCTTTGGCCCCGGGCTCGGCGTGGCGGTGGCCGCCACTGCATTCGCGGTCGCGCACCTGACCAGCGGCCCGCTGGTGCTCGTGTTCGCAGCCGCGGTCATGGGCGCACTGTGGAGCGCGCTGATGCTCCGCACGCGCAGCCTGGTCCCCGTGTTCGTCTCCCATCTGCTATGGGACGTCGTGGTGATGTTCGTGTACCCACCCTGAGTATGAACGCCCCGAGGAGACCCGAGTGCTAGAGGCTCGCAACCTAGTCAAGCGCTACGGCGATCTCACCGCGGTGGACGGGGTCTCGTTCACGATCGAACGCGGAGAGTCGTTCGGCCTGCTCGGTCCCAACGGGGCCGGGAAGTCGACCACCATCCACATGCTGGTCGGCGCGCTCGCCCCCGATGGAGGACAGGTGCTGATCGACGGCGACCAGAGCCCATCGCAGGCCGCGACCCGCCGCAACATCGGGGTCGCTCCCCAAGACCTGGCGATCTACGAGGAGCTGTCCGCCGAGGAGAACCTGGCGTTCTTCGGTCGCATCTACGGACTGTCGGGCAAGAAGCTGGCCACCCGCGTGGACTGGGGGCTCGAGTTCGCGGGCCTCGCCCAGCGCCGTCGCGACCGCGCCGAGACGTTCTCGGGGGGCATGAAACGCCGACTCAACCTGGCCTGTGCCGCCGTCCACGAGCCCAAGATCCTCGTGTGCGACGAGCCCACGGTGGGGGTCGACCCCCAGTCCCGCAATCACATCTTCGAGAGCATCGAGGCGCTCGGCGCCCAAGGCTGCACCCTGCTGTACACCACCCACTACATGGAAGAGGCGGCCCGGCTGTGTGCGCGGGTCGCCATCGTCGACCACGGCAAGCTGCTGGCGCTGGGCACCGTCGACGACTTGATCGCCGAGCACGGAGGCACCCCCATCGTCGAGGCGGAGCTGGCCTGTGTGCCCCCCGACCCCACCGCCCTGCCGGGTACGCTCGAGGGTCACACGCTTCGGGTCGAGACCGAGGACCCGCTGCCCACCGTAGAGCAGCTGGGCCGCACGGGCATCGAGATCCGGCGCCTGCGGATCGACCGTCCCGATCTCGAGCGCGTGTTCCTGCAGCTGACCGGACGGAGGCTTCGAGACTGATGCGCGCAATATGGACCCTCGCCGTGAAGGATCTGCGCCTGTTCGTGCGCGATCGTCTGTCCTTGTTCTGGGTGCTCGCGTTCCCGTTGGTGCTCGCGCTGTTCTTCGGTGCGATGTTCGGCGGTGGCGACGGTGAGCGCGCCAAGATGAAGGTCGTCGTCGTCGACCAGACCGGCGGCGGGGCCACGGGCTTCCTCGGCCGCCTGGCTACGACCGACGGGATCGAGATCGACACGGCCAAGTCGCTCGACGATGCACGCAATCTGGTGCGTCGCGGCAAGCGGGTCGCCCTGGTCGAGATCCGGCCCGACTTCGACGACGGCGGATTCTCGATGTTTGGTCGCAGCGACGACGCAGCCGCCACGATCGCGATCGGGGTGGATCCTTCCCGGACCGCCGAGCGAGGGATGCTCCAGGGCCTCGTCACCCAGGCTCTGTTCGCCGGCCTCGGTGAGCAGATGACCAACCCCGCGCAGATGCAGGCCCAGACCAAGCAGGTCCGCGACAGTCTCGCCCAGGCCACCACCATGACGGCGGCGCAGCGCGACAGCCTCACGAGCCTGATGAACGCGCTCGATGGTCTGAGCCTGAGCCAAGGCGACCCCGGCACGGCGAGCGTCAGCCCGATGTCGACCGAGGGCATGGTCGAGTCCGTCGACATCGCCCACGATCCCTCGCGAAAGCCACGCTCGTCCTACGACGTCTCGTTCCCGTCCTCCATCGTGTGGGGGTTCATGGGCTGCGCCACCGCGTTCGCCACCAACATGGTTCGAGAGCGAAGGGCGGGCACGCTGCTGCGGCTGCGGGTCTCTCCGCTGACGCGAGCCCACGTGCTCGCGGGCAAGGGCCTGGCCTGTTTCGTGGCCGGGCTCGGTGCGAGCGGCTTGCTCCTGGGCTTTGGAGCCCTGGCCCTCGGCGTGCGCATCGGCGACCCCGTGCTGCTCATCATGTCCTTGCTCGCCGCATCGGCGTGCTTCACCGGCTTGATGATGGTCATGTCGGTGATCGGCAAGACGGAGGCCGCCGTGGCAGGCGGCTCTTGGATCATGATGATGCCGCTGGCGATGATCGGCGGGGGCATGATCCCGCTCATCGCCATGCCCCCGTGGCTGCTGACCGCCAGCAACTTCAGCCCCTTCAAGTGGGCAATCTACGGGATGGAAGGCGCGATCTGGCGCGACTTCTCACTGGCGGAGATGCTGTGGCCGCTGTCGATCCTGTTGATGATCGCGGTGGGTGCCTTCGGGCTCGGAGTGTGGATCTCGCGGCGACGCGACCCGTGACCGCGGGGCGATGCACGCGCTGTCATGCCGTCGTATGGTCCCTCGCGTGTCTCGCACGCGACGTCCGTGGGTCCTGATGGCCGGTCTCGTCACTGGCTGTGCCTCGCCTTCACCCGCCACCAGCGGCACGAGCCCGGCGGCGCCGACCCTCAGCACCCCCGCCCAGGAGCCGACCGAGCCCCCGCCGATCGAGCCCGAGACCTCGGCCTCGCCGCTGACCTCGGCACAGCTCGATGCCATCGTCGCAGCGCCAGATCGCGACCCCGATGACCACGAAAACGACGCCCGTCGTCAGCCCGCGCAGCTGCTCGCCTTCCTCGAGCTCGCGCCGGGGATGCGCGTGGCCGACATTGGCGCGGGCTTCGGCTACACCACCGAGCTGTTGGCGCGCGCGGTTGGGCCGAGCGGCGAGGTGTACGGGCAAAACCCGTCGTTCGTGCTCGAGCGCTTCGCGGAGAGCGGGTGGTCGGCCCGGCTGGCCAAGCCGATCATGGCGAACACGACCCGACTCGACCGGGAGTTTGCCGATCCGTTTCCGCCCGATTTGACCGACCTCGACGTGGTTGTCAACGTCATGTTCTACCACGACTTCGAGTGGCAGGGCGTCGACCGAGCCGCTCACAACGCGGCCGTTTTCCGGGCGCTGCGCCCCGGGGGCATCTACGTGCTCGTCGATCACAGCGCGGCCGAAGGGGCCGGAGCGTCCGGCAGCAAGACGCTCCATCGGATCGAGGAGACCCTCGTCATCGACGAGCTGGCGGCGGCGGGGTTCGTGCTGATCGACACGACCGATTTCCTTCGCAACGGGGCCGATACCCGCGACTGGAACGCGCTTCCCTGGCGTAGCGGTCGCGATGAGCTCTCCGACCGCTTCGTGCTGAAATTCCAGCGGCCGCTCACTCCCTGAGCCCTGGGCACCCGTACGGGGGCGTGGGACACTGCCCCGTGGTCGACCGTCCGCCGGACGCCTGCCTCGTGCATATGTGGCAGGCGGCGCCGTGGCCCATCGCGGCTCTCGATGCGCAGGGCCGCATCGTCAACGGCAACCCCCGGTTCGGTGCCCTCACCAACCGAGATGCGGCGTCGATGGTCGGCCTGTGCGTCGCCGACCTCGTGCGCGACCGCGAGGCCTGGGAGCGTGCCTGGGCTTCCGAGCAGCCTCCCACCGCAGACGAGGGCTGGCCCTTGCCCATCGGTGATGTCTCGTTTCGCGCCACGGTGGAGCGCTGCGAACCCAACGCGTTTGGCATCGCGGCCCTGCTGTTCTTGTCCGACCCCGGCCCCGCGCAGGAGCTGCGCGACAGCCAGTCGCGATGGAGCGAGGCGGCCTTCCGCACCGTGCTCGACTCGCTCACCTTCGGGGTCGCCGTGTGCAACAACGCGGGCGAGATTACCTTCTTCAACCAACGCGCACTCACGCTGGTGGAGCCCGACCCTTCGCCCGACGGCCGGCTCACCCTGTTTCCATGGTCGGGCCCCAGGGGCCTGTTCGATCCCGAGACCGGAGAGCGGGCGGAGCACGACAGCCTCCCGGTGATCCGTGCCCTGGCCGGGGAGACCGTGGCCGAGACCCGGCTGCAGCTGCGCACCCACAGCCACCCCGACGGCATCCCCGTAGGAGTCTCCGCGCGCCCCATCCGTGATGCGACCGGAGCACGCGTGGGCGCCCTCGCCGTGATGGATGACCGAACGAACGCCGACGCCGCCGACCGTGAGCGACAGCTGCTGGAGAGCCGCGTCCGGGAGTCACAACGGTTCGAGAGCCTGGCCGTGCTCGCGGGCGGGATTGCCCACGACTTCAACAACCTGCTGATGGGCGTCTTGGGCAACGCCGATACCGCGTTGGCGATGCTCCCGGCCGACTCGGCCGCGCACGAGGCCATCGCGCACGTCTCCAAGGCCGCGCTGCGGGCCGCCGATCTGTCGCGACAGATGCTCGCGTATGCCGGCCAGGGCCGCTTCACCATCGAGACCATCGATCTGTCCGCGCTGGTCCGCGAGATGGCGGATCTACTGCAGACCACCATCCCCAAGACCGTCGAGCTTCGGCTCGAGCTCGACCCCGATCTGCCCCGCACCGAGGGCGACGTCACCCAGCTGCGCCAAGTGGTGATGAACCTGATCACCAACGCAGGCGACGCATGCCGCGAGCGCGGTGGAACCATCGTTGTGCGCACCAGCGCGGGGCAGCACTCCGCCGCGTGGCTGCACACCACCTATGGCGCCGAGCTCGATCCCGGCTACTACCTCCGGCTCGAGGTGGAAGACGATGGCACCGGGATGGACGCGCAGACACGACGACGTGTCTTCGACCCCTTCTTCACCACCAAGGCCGATGGTCGAGGCCTGGGGCTCGCCGCCGCGCTGGGCGTGGTGCGGGGTCTTCGCGGCGCCATCCGGGTGCAGAGCGAGCCGGGCCGTGGCACCCGATTCGGGCTCGTGCTGCCCGCCCGAGGACGACAGCGGCGCCCCCACACTGGCCCGCGGCCCGTGGTCGACGACCGCTGGCGCGCGACGGGGACGATCTTGGTGGTCGACGACGAGCCGTTGGTCCGGCGTGCGACGACCCGAATGCTGGCCAATCTCGGCTTCGAGGTCGTGGCGGTCGAGAACGGCCATCGAGCGCTGGCGTGGCTCCAAGCCAACGCCGGGACCGCCCGCGCCGTGCTGCTGGACATGGCCATGCCTGGGCTCTCGGGGCCCGAGGTCTTCACCCGACTGCGGCGCCTGGCCCCCGACCTGCCCGTCGTGATGACCAGCGGACGCGAGCACCAACAAGTGCTCGACCGTCTCCACGATGAAGGCTTGGCCGGGTTCATTCCCAAGCCCTACCGACTCGCCGATCTGCGGGCGTTGCTGCGCACCGTGCTCGAAGCGCCGACCGAACCTTGATCGCAGCCAATCCCGCGGGTCCGCGACACGCCCTGCCGACGCGGTGTGACGATTTCTCGTGTTCGTGCTGATCCGGTGGGCGCCCGGGGACTCTTCACTAGTGTTCGATGAATGCGCGACGGTTCGAGATCCTGGCGGGGCCCGTCCGCGAGCCCTTCGATGCAGCGCAGATCCAGAGCAGCGCGGTCACTGCGGCGCCCCACTGGTCGGACGATCCCGAGGTTGACGCCAAGGTCGCGCCCGACCCGCTGCTCCGCGCGCTGCTGGCCCCACTGGACGAGCGCGCCTTCGTCACCGACTACCTCCACCGTCGCCCCCTGCACACCACCCGCGTCGGGGCCAGTCGTACCCATCGGCGCATATTGAGCCTCGACGGCCTGCTGGAGACGATCGCATCCCAGCACGCGCCCGCCGACAGCCTGCGCTTCATGCAGGGCCAGACCGATGGTGGGCCCGAGGAGTTTGCGACCGAGCAATTCCAGCGTCTGCATCGGGGCCACACGCTGCACGATTTCGACCGCATTCGAGACTACCTGGCCAACGGGCGCGGCTCGATGATCGCCCACGCCGTCGACCATTGGATCCCCTCGGTGCGCCGCTTCATGGCCGGTCTCGCCGAGGTCACCGGGTGTCGCACGGGGGCCAACGCCTACTACACCCCGGCCGACGCCCGCGCGTTCTCTCCCCACTGGGATACCCACGACGTACTCGTCGTCCAGCTCCACGGAGCCAAGCGCTGGCGGGTGTGGGAGGCCCTGCTCGAGCACCCGCTGCCCCAACGCCCGCACATGGAGTCGGCGGCCTATGAGGGCTTCATCGACGATCTTCCCCACCGCGATCTCGTGCTTCACGAGGGTGACTCGCTGTACTTGCCCGCGGGCACCCCCCACGCCGCGTGGACGGAAGCGGAGGACTCCTTGCACCTGACCGCCGCCCTCACCCCGGTGCGGTGGCACGACGTCCTGCGCGATGCGGTGGAGCAGGCACTGGTCGAGTGTGAAAAAGAGCTCGAGTTGCGAATCCCCTGCCCCGCCTGGCATGCGGGCCCCCACGACGCCACCGTCCAATCCACCCGCCGCGAAGCACTCGAGCGGCTGTGTACACACCTCGACGCGGTCGACCTGTCGTCCTCCCTCGCGCGACTGCTCGGTGACGAGCGCGGCGAGCTCCCAGCCACGACCCTCGTGCCCCCTGCCGTCGAGCTTGGCACGTCCCTTCGCCGCACGCGGGGGCCCATGCTCGTCACACCGGGCGAAGAGCACGTCTGCCTCGACTTTGGCGGCCGGCGGCTTCGATTCCCCGTTGCGGCCACCGCCGCCCTGCGCTGGCTGCTGGATCACGTCAGCATCCGTCCCTCCGACCTGCCGCAGCTGGACGACGACGACCGCATCGCGGTCGCCCAGCGCCTAGTCGAAGAAGGTCTCCTCCGCCACGAATCAATCGCGGCCGCGGCTGTGCCGTTGCCGCTTCATTGCCAACCTCTCGAGAAATGAACGAACGATGAAAAAGGTCAACAAGCTCGGAAAATACGTACGCAAGCTCGACGCCAATGAGCTCAAGAAGGTCTCCGGAGGCGTCAACGCCGACGAGCAGGACCGCAACGTCTTCAACAAGGCGTTCCCGGGTCTGCCCGGCGCACTCCCGGGTGGCTTGCCTTCGCCCGGCATCCCCGGCTCGGGCGGCTGAGCCCTGCGCCTCCAGAGCATCCCGCCCTCGCGGTCGTGTGCTCCGGAGGCTCCCATCCTTCCTTCCCCGATGCCCCCATGCTCGCCTCGCTGACACTCGACCGTCTGCTCGCTCCCATCGCGCCCGCGCCCGCGGTGCGGGTGGTGGTGTTCACCGGCCCCAGCCTGCCGCTCGACGAGGCTCGCAAGCGCTTGCCGCACGCACAGGTGCGCCCCCCCATCCGCCGCGGTGACTTGCCGCGGGCAATGGCCGAGGGCTTCGACGTCGTCGGCATCATCGACGGCACCTACGTCACAGAGCGCACCGTGTCCGCAGCCGAGATCCTCCATGCACTGGACCAGGGGATCACGCTGTACGGAGCCGCCAGCCTGGGGGCTCTGCGGGCGA
>JAHZJA010000663.1 GCA_022601155.1 Deltaproteobacteria bacterium
AGCAGGACTCGGGACGGATCTTCGCGGTGCTGCTGCCCCTGGTCATGCTGTGGGTGGCAGCGCGGTCGATGCAGCTCCGCGACCTCGGCCGTCAAATGATGGTGCGCGCGATCACGTGGTCGAGCCTGGTCATCGGCGTGCTGATCGCGACGGTGGGTTTTTCGGAGTACGCGTGGTGCGGCACGGCCATCGCTCTGGGATCCGGCGCCGCCTTGCTGTCGCTGCGCGGGTGGGGACTGGGCATCACCAGCGCGGTGTTTCGGCCGATCGCGTTTCGAACGCAGCTGCTGGTCGCGCTGGTGTTGGCGATGGCCGATGCGCAGACCTTGCTGTTTTCTGGCCTGGTGGAGGTGGCTTCGCTCCGGATGCCGCCGCTGCCCGGTCTGCCGGTCACAGTCGTGCTGCTGCAGTGGGGCGCCGCGGCTCTGTCGATCCTGACCCACCCGGCCCTGCTCGCGGGGGCGCTGATGCTCGTGGTCGTGGCTGGGATCTCGCGGCTGAGAACCTGGGCGTTGCTGCTCAACGTGGTGGCCAACCTCGCGATCGCTGCGCTGGCGCTCGACGGTACGTTGCACGTGTCGCCCCCGGTTGCGCTGGCTGTGACGGCGACCGCGACGATTCAGCTGCTGCTGCCGGTTCCAATCCTCGCCGCGATGTTGGGCGCCCGCGGTGGTGATCGCCGTCCGTTGGGTCGCTGGGGACCGAGGGTCGCGGTGGCCAGCATTGCGGGGTTGATGCTCGCAGGCCTGCTCGGACCCGCCATGCCCGACCAGCTCGGTCTCGTGCAGTGGCGGGTGGGTTGGGTGCAGCGAGCGGTACGGACGGACTTCCGGGGGGCCACGCGGGCGCCGTCGCGTCAGACCGACAACGAGCTGGTGCCCGCACCTCCAAGGGACCCGGGGGACGGTCCTTCGCCTCGCCCGGCCGCTGGAGGTGCCCGATGAGCACCGCCGCCAAGATCCCCGGAGCCGCCCTGCAGGCGGTCCCTGCATCCGCGCCCACGTCTACCGAGACCGAGCCCACCCCACTGCAGCAACTTTATCGGGAGCACTCGGCCGCGGTGGCGCGGCGACTGTACCGACTGTGTGGCGATCGCGAGGTTGCGCGCGACCTCACCCAAGACGCCTTCGTCGTCGCGATGAAGCGGCTGGACTCGCTGCAGGACACGACCGCTCGGTCGGCGTGGCTGCACGGCATTGCCTACAATCTATTGCGAGAGCATCGGAGGTTCGCCCACAGACGGCGCAGCCTGTGGCAGCGGTGGCGGGGCAAGTCGACCGAGCGCGCCCAGGCGGTCGCCATCGAAGGTGGGACGGACGACGAGGCGCAGCTGTTGCGCACGCTAGACGCTGCGCTTCGTGGCCTCGACACCGACAAGCGCGACGCATTCGTGCTGCGCCAGCTGGAGGGGCTGTCGCTCGAGGAGGCGGCGGGGCTGCTCGACGTCTCGGTGCAGACGGTCTCGTATCGCGACAAGCGGGCCGAGGCGCACGTGCGGGCTGCATTCGAATCGCCGCCGACTCGTTCGCGGCCGCAATAGTTGCCGCCCGCGGCCGAAGGTTCACGACAACCGTCGATCGTGGACCGACCGCGTGATCCGAGCGCTTTACCCGGCGCGGCCTCGATGACGGAGCGCACAAAAGGAATTGAATGACGGCGGAGGCTCCGTGACTTAGATTTTTGGGGTTGATGGAAGGTAGACGTGAAGGGTCGAGGCTGCGGGGGTGGCTGCTGATCTCGTGCCTGGGCGCGGGAGCGGGCATGGTGCTGGCTGCATGCACCGACGGCGCGTTTGCGTGCACCCGTGATCGACAGTGTGTGGATGCGGCGCGAGACGGGGTCTGCCAGGCCAGCGGCTGGTGCAGCTTCGAGGACGAGGTCTGCCCCTCGTTCCAGCGCTACGGTCGACACGCTGCCGACGGGTTGGCGGCGACCTGTGTGCCCCTCGAGTCGGTGGGGACGTCGACTGACGGTGGTGGGCAGACCGGGACGGGGGAGTCCGGCGCTGGGCCTTCGCTCGACGGTGGGGACGACATGACCACCACGGGCGGGTGGGATGAGTCTGGCGACGAGGGACAGCCGCTGCTGCCCGATCTTGGATGGGGAGACGGATCCTCTGGCGGCGGCGAGGAGGGTGGGGGCGAGAGCAGCGGAGGCGAGCCGACACCCGCATGCGACACCCTGTTGTTCGACGATTTCTCCGATGCGGCGGTCGGGCCTCAGTGGTATCCGTGGGCGCACCCGAGCACGGCGGTGGAGGAGAGCGGCTCCACGCTTCGGTTCTCGGTCATCGACGACGCCGAGGCGGGGATGGACGCCGGGGTGACCAGTGCCGAGGCGTTCGATTTCTCGGAGGAGGCGTACGTGCGGGTCGAGCTGGGCGAGGTGCCCCCGCACGCGAGCAACATCCGGCTCACGTTCCAGCTGTGGACGCCGATGGGATGCTCGAGCTGGGTCTCGGTCCTCGCCGACGACGTCGTCCAGACTGCTGATGGGGACTGGGACTACGACGCCGAACTGTCGTGGATGCAGCTGCGGTTCGACGGGATGCAGCGGCACGTCGAAGGCTCTGTCGACGGTGTCTCGTGGGAGCCGCTGCTTCCTCCGGAGCCCCTGGGGTGCGACATGAGCGAGGCCTCGGTCATCTTGTACGGCGGAGCTGGAGGGACGTGCCCGGCGGGCCCGACGACATCGGC
>JAHZJA010000664.1 GCA_022601155.1 Deltaproteobacteria bacterium
GATGCACACCGCTTGCTCGCCGACGCTCGCGAGGTGCTCGGGGATGCCGTGCCAGTAGGGCACGAAGCGGAGGTCGGCGAGGTTCTCGAAACCGAAGAAGCCGTGTGCGAGCAACAACGGGTAGGGCGGGCCGAGCAGGGGCTCCCCGGTCGTGTCGCCCGTACCGTCGGGCTCGGGCGGCGGAGGATCTCCGGTCGTGGAGTCGTTGCCGGGCGGTTGGGCGGCGGTGGTGCCCAATGCGGTGGTCGAGGCCGCAGCGGCGGTGCTGCCTCGTTCACCCGATCCCGCGGTGGCCGGGAGGTCTTGCGTCCCGCAGCCCGTGGTGGCCAGGGCGAGCACGAAACACCAACGACAATCGATCCCACCCATCGACAACGAGTGTCGAGGGCCAGCGACGTGCCGTCAACCGGGCACGTGCCGCACGGCCCAAACGGGGAGGCCGGGTGGTCTCTCCGTCGAGGGTCAGCGACGTGCCGTCAACGGGCACGTGTTGCACGGCCCAAACGGCGATGAGGCCGGGTGATCTCTCAGTCGACGCCGCCGCTGCGGCGGGTCCGGGTCCGGGTGCGCTCGTCGACCACCTTGATCACGTCGAGGTGGATGGTGCGCAGCTTCCCGTTCTTGCGCTTGTTGACGTAGACGTCGTTCGCCTCGCCGAGCGACTTCATCTTGCCGAGCTTCATGATGCGACCCTTGGCCAGGCAATGATGGTAGCTGCGGGGGTCGTCGTATCCGCTGATCTTGGGGCGCTCGATCAGGCGGTAGCGCTCGTCCTCGGTGAGCACGAAGCCGAACGCGCAGTCGGGCTCGTTGCAGCTGCCGTCGAACGTCACCCACAGCAGCGGCATCCCGTTGCGCTCCTCGATCTTGAGGATCTGCCCGGACGTTCCCTTGGCGGTCACCGTCTTGAGCTGCTGGTTGGCCGAAGACTCGATGATCTTGCGGTCGACCCCGAAGTCCTTGTCGACGGCGGCTTCCTTCCAGATGGTGACCATGCGTCGCGAGGGGTACACCCGCAACGGCTGGACGCCAGCCTCCACCTGGACCTTCTCGAGCTCGCTGGGCACCAGGGCCAGCCGCTTGGCACAGCCCGTGCTGGCGATCAGCGCGGCGGCGGCCAGGAGCGTCGCCCCCACGCGGCCGGTTGCCATTGGGGAGCATCTGCGAGGACCCTGGCGTCGGTACGAAGCGCGCATTTCCTTGGCAGGGTTACTTGAAGCCTAGGTGTCCGTCAAACACTCTAGAGCGCCCATCGGTTCGTTTTTCACGCCCCCGCGGATGTGGGCTCGGCGTTGTTGGGGCGCTCGCGGCACGCCGGGTGCAACTGCGGCCCCATTCCTCTGCCCGCGCGCCGCCCGAGCGAGCCCGTGACCGCGCACCGCGAACAACCGCGGCGATCGTGTGCCAACACGGGCGGACCCGCGGGCCGGCCCTCCCGGGTCAGCGGAAGCCGCGCATTCAACGGGTGTGGGCGGCTTCCTGGGGTGATTTCTAGATCGCAGTGGCCCCCGACGATAAAACGGCACTTGGTCCATGATTCGGATCTCCATCGCCGAGGCCGGGAAGAGCCCACAGCTTCTGACGTTCAACGCCGACAGCGTCACGCTGGGTCGTGCGTCGAGCCATGAGCTGTGCCTGACGGGAAAAGGAGTCTCGGGCACGCACTGCCGACTGATCCGCGAGGGGCCGGCGTATTTCGTGGAGGATTTGGGGTCGACCAACGGGACCTACGTCAATCGCCAGCGGGTGCAGGGACGCCAGCCCATCGGGCCCAGGGACGACGTCGTGCTGGCGGTCTACCAGCTGCGCGTGTTGGCCGACTCGGAGTCGGGTGTGTCGGCCTATCCGGTCGCGGGTCCGTCCGATGCTCCCCAGTTCAACGCCAGCGGGGACGGCTATGCCGTCGCGACGCCCGGTGTGCGTGGCCATGCTCCCACCGCTCATGTGCCGGCACCCGGCGCGGTGGGGTCGATGCCGTCGGTGCATCCACCGTCGATGCAGTCGATGCCGTCGGTGCATCCACCGTCGATGCAGTCGGTACCCCCTGCGGCCGTGCCATCGATGCCGTCGGGGCATCCATCATCGATGCCGTCGGTGCCGCCCGCGTCGATGCAGTCGGTCCCCCCTGCACCGATGCCATCGATGCAGTCGGTGCCGCCCGCGTCGATGCCGTCGATGCCACCCTCGCAGACCAGCGGGGCGCCGCCGGGCAGCAACCTCTCCACGAGCGGCAGGAACTCGAGCGGAGCTGGGGTGCGTCCGGGCAATCTCGCGTGGGAGCGCGAGTGGGAACAGATCGACAAGCTCGCCAACGCCTGGTTGGCCGCGGGCAAGAGCGGCGGCGCGTTGCTGCGGGGTGACAAGCTGGCCCATGCCCGCAAGTGGTTCGCGCAGGGGCGGGCCAAGCGACCCGCGCCCACGGCGTTGCATCGCGACTTCATCGCGGCGGGGTCTCGCCGCCGGGGCCTGCGAATCTTCGGCAACCTGACGATGGGCACCGTGCTGTTGGGGGGAATCGCAGGCGGGGGCTATTGGCTGTACGACAACCAGATCGTCGGCGCCGCGACCGATGACGACGACGTTGCACTGGTCGGCGCCGATGTGGGCGGTGATGGCCCCGCTCCGATCGATCCGCTCGAGAAAGGCAATCGCGCGGCGTCCGACGCACTGGCGGCGAAGGCCGAGGCCAAGCTGGACAAGGACCCCGTGCTCGCGGCTCTGCTGGCGACCGAGGCGGTGGCCATGCTTCCGCGGGACCGGACCGCCATCGACTCCGACGCCTATATCGTGTTTCGCAAGGCGATGCGGGCACTGCCCGGCCGACCCCTGCGAGAGCACACGGGCTCGATCGCCGCAGTGGCGCTGTCGCCCGACGGGCGCTGGGCGGTGACGAGCGAGGGCGGGCGCAGCAGGAACGTTCGACTGTGGGATCTCAACAA
>JAHZJA010000665.1 GCA_022601155.1 Deltaproteobacteria bacterium
CGTCGTGCTTGGTGAACAGCCCCGTTGCCTCGAGCACGTAGTCGACTCCCAGCGATCCCCACGGCAGCGAGGCAGGATCTCGCTCGGACAGGCATCGGGTCGTCGAGCCCCCAACCGCGAACCCGTCATCGGTGAGTGTGACGTCCTTGCCAAAGCGACCGTGGGTGGAGTCGTAGCGCAGCAGGTACGCGAGGTTGGGCGCAGGCACCAGGTCGTTGACGGCGACGATGTCGATGCCGCCCCGTTGCGCGGCGATGCGATAGACCAGCCGGCCAATGCGGCCGAACCCGTTGATTGCGATCTTGATGGCCATCGAAAACCTTTTCTTCCCGGTGCCGAAGCGTTGTTGGCGGGACACTAGTCGCGCCCCTCGGGGGAATCAAACGTCGACATGAGCGTTCGCGCACCCAATTCGGTCAGCGGGTCGGTGACCAGGCAGTGGCTGCCGTCGGTGGCCAGGCGAGGGCCGCCGTCGGTAGCCGCCGCCCCCTTCGGGACCTCCGGTGCGCTTTTTCACGGCGTCACCATGGCCTGGCGGTTACGCGTGGCTTCGCCCCTCCGGGGGTGATACCTTGGCCCCTCGTCAGCCATGGCCGAGGCCAACGAAGCGGAGCCAAACGAGAGCACCGCACCGTCGCCCCGCCGCCCTCGTCGCAAGCACCAGATCAACCTGTGTTGCGCGCAGAGCGTGCAGGTGATCGTGGAGGAGGTCTCTCGCAATCTGAGGGGACTGGGCTTCCGTGTGTCGGTGGTCTGTGGCGCCGAGGCACGGGCCGCGTTGCTCGGCAGCCAGGCCAACAGCGACGAGCCCACGATCCATGTGGTGTGCGTGCAGGGCTCGCTGCAGGAGCGAGTGCTCAAGCCGCTGCGGCAGGCGCTCGCCACCCATGGCGGGCCCAACCAGCATTTGTTCGTCGCGGTGCTCGACCTGGGGGTGCCGCTGGCCATGGTCGGCCAGATCCGGCGGTTTGCGGAGGCCCTCGAGCGTCCCACCACCACCAGCTCGGTCAAGCCCGACGGGACCGTCGAGCGCCGCGCCTGGCGCGAGCACTCCGGACAGCTCGATCGCCCCCCCGCCCGGAGCCTGCCCTCGGTGATGCAGGTGGTCGAGCGGCCCGGCACCGTGCCGCCGCAACCACAAGAAGGAAGCCCACGGCCCCGCCGCCGCACCCGAACCAAGACGCTCACGTCTCGCGGCCGTGCGGTGAAGATCGGCCCGACCAGCAAGTACCAGGCCGTCACCGCCAGCCATCCCGCAGTGCCCACGGCCGAGCCCGGTGTCAACAAGCGCCGCCGCGAGCGGTCGGCCGCGAACCCTCAGCGCCGACCGACGGGGTCCAACCCACGGGTGCTCGACCTGCCCGACTCGGAGGCATCCCGGCCACCGCCCGTGCCCACGCCCAGCGAGCTGGCCCGTCGACGCAGCGGAACGCTGCCCGCCGTGACGCCCGGTGCCCCGCCCGTCCGGCGGCGGCCCGATTCCACGGCGCCCGGCTTCGAGCAGGCCGTGACCCAGGCCCACAAGCCCTGGCGCCCGGCCGCGGCCGAGTCGGTCCCCGAGCGCGACGCAGCCACGCCGCGAGGCCCAGGCATTCGATTCACACCACCGGGGGTCAGCGCGGCCAAGGGCACGCGGACCCCCAGCGGGCGCTTCATCCCGGTACCCACCGCGGGTGACCCCGACAAGACGGTCGTCCAGGGGTTGGTCGACCAGACCCCCAAGACGGCCTCGACGCTGCGGTTGGATGAGCCCCCGTTCAAGGCCGAACGATCCGACAAGACCACGCTGTACAACAACGGGCCCGTGACCTCCGACGGCGAGCCCGTCGAGCCGACCGTGATCGAACCGCCCCCCACGGGGCCCCGGGCCACCAAGAGCAAGAAGACGGCAGCCGAGCTGAGCTCGCACGCGGATCCGCTCCCGCCCGCCGTCACGGGACACACCGTGGTGGGGCCGCCGCCCGAGCCACCCCCCGAGGTGTTGGCGGAGCTCGAGCGCGCACGGCAGCAGGCCAAGTCGACCAGCGACACCCAGTCCGATGAGGACGCGATCACCGTGCCTCCCGCCGGGGCCACCGTCAAAGACGAAGACGCCGACGCCAGAGCCGACGACGACGACGACGAAGGCGACGAGCCGAAGGCACCGGGCCCTCCACCCAGCTCCACCACTACGCTCCCTGGCGAGTCCAACCCGACCGCACCCAACTCCGACGACGGCACGCTCGTCGTGCCCGCGCCCGGCGATCCTTCGGCCTCCGCCAGCGGCACGGTCCAGTCGCTCGCCGGCGGTGACGGTTCTGGTGCGCGCGTGTCCAAGCCGCGACAGACGGTGCTCTACGTAGAACGAGCGATGGCTCGCGACGAAGCGGAAGCCGCTGAGGCCGAGGCCGGGTCTGATGCTGCCCCCGCCGCGGTGGCAGCCGCCGCCGTGGGAGCCGCCGCCGTGGCCAAGGCCGCCAAGGCGTCCTCCGCCGCGAGCAAGTCTACGGGCAAGACCACGACACCGGAGGCATCCGAGTCCACGCCCACCTTGCTGTCGCGTCCCCGGCCCGCGGCCAGCGAGGATGATCGCAGCAACGAGGACATCTCCGAGAGCGACAAGACTCTGCTCCGCGCCGACGG
The DNA here is from genome assembly GCA_022601155.1 of Deltaproteobacteria bacterium. Lineage (GTDB taxonomy): Bacteria > Myxococcota_A > Polyangia > Nannocystales > Nannocystaceae > Paraliomyxa. The sequence goes on from JAHZJA010000665.1 coordinate 2,623, forward strand.
AACGTTCGAAGACGCCAGTGCGCTGATGAAGAAGGTCGAGGCGGCCCAGGCTGCCACGCGTGCGGCCGGCGAGGACGGCCCGGCGCGAATCGTCGTCGATCTCGACCCAGAAGACCGCCACGACGATGCGGCCGATGGGTCCAGCAAGACGGTCGTCTTCAACCGTGGCGACGACGAGACGTCCGCGAAGGACGACGACGAGACCCGCGACTCGGGCGGCACCGTCGTGGCCGCTGCGGCTGCGATTGCGGCGGAGTCGGCCCGTCGAGTGACCGGGAAGGATCCGGACGACAAGGCGGACGCCGGTCAAGACGATTCCGCTGCGGCGGCCTCGGGTTCGAGCAAGACCGAGCCGGCGTCCGGCAAGACCGAGCCCAGCAAGACCAAAGCGGCATCCAGCACGGCCGGGTCCAGTAAGACCGAGTCCAGCAAGACCGAAGCGGCATCCAGCACGGCCGGGTCCAGCAAGTCCGAGCCCAGCAAGACCGAGCCTTCGGGCAATACCGTGGTGGCAGCGGCCCCCGGTGGCTCGACCGAGACACGAGCCAAGCGCTCCCGCAAGGGCCGCGGGCGCAACAACGGACGCGGGGCCCCGCGGACCGGTCGCCGTCGCCCGCCTTCGACCCCCACCGACAAGCCCCGGACCAAGACGGCCGTCGCCGCTTCCAAGCCGGCCCCCACCCCAATTGCCGAGCCCGAGTCTTCTCGGCGCGGCTGGGTGTGGCTGCTGATCCTTCTTCTCGTCGGCGGCGGTGTGTGGCTGGCCTACGAACG
>JAHZJA010000666.1 GCA_022601155.1 Deltaproteobacteria bacterium
CGCCCTGCACGGAGGTCAGCGTGGTTCCGGTGCGGGGTGAGGGCAGCTGGTCGGGGGCGAACCGATCGTCGACCCGCGCGACATCCTCGATCACGAACTCGCCGTCACAGGGGTCGTCGTCGGTGACCACGACGGACTCGACGCGGACCTGGATCGCTTCGTACGGCCGGCCTCGCGCGTCGCCGACCGCCAGATCGTCGACGGTGACGACGGTCGCGGGTGGCAATGCCGTGGGGCCCAGCGGGGTGATCGACCCAACTGCCATCAGATCGACCAGGTAGTACCCGTTGTGCTCGCGCACGAAGCCCACCACATCCACCACTTCGCCCACCGCGGGAGGGGTGCGCCGGTTGTCGTACCGCACGCGAATGCCAGACCAGGGGCCTCCCGCCGGAGCTTGGATGAACAGCTCGGAGCCCGCGCCGGTCTCGGTAGGCACCGGGGGCGTGATCATCACTGCGCCCTCGATGCGAACCCACCGCTCGGAACCGACGAGGCCCTGCTGGAGGTCGGGGATGTTCGCGACCAGCGGCATGTCGTCATCCATGCCCAAGGGGCCTCCATCCTCGCTGCCGTCGAGGCTGCCGCTGTCATCGGACCACTGATCGCCCCCGCCCTCGCAGATCGGCGAGGCATCGCCCTCTGTGGTTGCGGAGGAGTCGGCGTTGGTCGAAGCCGTCGGGCATCCGCACGCCAACACGGCGGTGAGCAGCCAGCGGGCACCACGATACGCCATGCATCACCGTAGCACGGGGCCCAACGAAGGCGATGGGGGAGGGGCGCGATGGGGTGAACGATGAAGACCTCACTCGCACGGTCCGCCGGGACCGACGGCCAGCATCAGTCACACGACGAGAAGGGGCGGACCGATGCTCCACCGCGGGTGCACCGATCCGCTCCGGGCCGCCGACTCCATGGAAGCCGCCGACCCGCGTACGCTCAGGGGATGAAGCTGGTCTTGACGATGTACCAGTCAAACGTGTTGCCACGAGCGGTCACGCCACCGGCGTAGCACCCGTCGGGACCCGCCGCCGCAGCACCAAACGAGGTGCTTCCTTGCCCCTCCGGGAGCAGGGCCGCGCCCAGCGGGGTCGGGTTGGGGGTGGCCAGGAACGTCAGCATCGCCGCCGTCGATGGCTGGCCCAGCGGATCGAGCGACCCTCCGACACAGATCACTCCCAGCGAGTTGACGTCCACGCCCGTGGCCGACAACGGCACCGGTGTGACGGAGGGAATGTTGAGCGACCCGGTCGTCGCCAGGGTGCCGGACAGCGAAGTGATCGTGTCTCCGTCGACGGTCACGACCTCCTCACCCATGAACCGGTTCTTGGCCCCGTCGGTGATGAACAGGTTGGACCCTGGCGGTAGCTGGCGCCCCGTTCCTGCGATCGGCTGCAGCGTGGAGGCCGAGATCTCGAGTACGGCCGGTCCCGAACTCCCTCCGCCGAGTAGGGCCCAGCGGCCATCGGTCGGCGACAGATCGAGTCGCTCCACCCGGGTGATCACCGAGACCGGAGGCAGGGGGAAGGTAGGATTGCGCAGCACCGCCCCGGCCGCACTCAGCTCGGCCGTGAAGGGCACACCAGTCCCGTTGGTCGAGTTCAGACTGCCCGCCCCCACGACCATGATCTCACCCCCCGGCCGCGCCACGGCGACGTCCAGGGCAATCTCTGGCTGCTGGGTACTGAGCGTGAACTTGTAGGGGTTGGCCCACTGCACCGCGCAGTTGGTCACCGACAGCTTGGCGACGAACGGGGTGTCTTGCCCGCCTTGGGCCCGCCCTCCCGCGGCGTAGATGTCGTCGCCGTCGAGCGCCACTCCTTGGAAGTACTCGATGCCGGGTCCACCCACCGTCTGGGTGCAGTGGGTCGAGCCATCGTGGGCGTTGAGCACCAAGACCAGCCCTTGAATGAAGCTGGTGGGGTTGTTGCTGGCTTGTTCACCCACTGCGACCACGAAGCGACCGTCGTCGGTGATCGCCATGTCCCAGATGATGTCGTTGAGGTTGCCGCCGCCCGTGCGGGCCCACGTTGGGTTGGGAATCACCGACCCCGTGGCAACGGCGCTGTTCAACACACTGGCCGCTGTCGGCTGCGGTTGCTCGAGCACGAGCCAAGGGTCCTCCTCCAGGTCCTCCTCATGGAGCTCCAGCTCGAGCGCCTCGGCGAATTGATCGTCTTCGGTGGGTGTACAGGCCAACAACAGGCAGGGGGCCAACAACAGGCAGGGGGCCACCATGCTCGACAGGGGATGGTGACCAAGAGGCTCGAAGCCGAGCCGCGATAACGTACGCATAGTTTCACTCCACACCCACATCGACCGACGCCCTGCGGCAGGCCCTGGCATCGATCGAGGAGGGCTTCAGCATCACCTTTGCCCGAGCCGCCAAAGGGTTCCCGGCAAACCGGCCCTCGTTGTGCCCCAGTTGCGCCGTCGAGCACGTCCAGTCGTGGGGCGACGAGATCCGCCTGCGGGCTCGGCCCCGTGTGTCGCGTCAGGGCATGGACGAGTCGTGAGGCATGGCCAGCGCCAGGGGCAAGGCCGTCGGCGGCTGCGCGGCGGGTCCACCACCGTCATGCACTCGCGCGACGGGCCCGACATCGCCCACGCCAACGACTCGCAAGACAACTCGCACCGAGAGGCGCGCGACGCCGCCCGCTCGGCGTGGCATGACCCCGCCGGCCCCACGCGGGGGCAACGACGACCGGTCGGACGTGGAGCTCGGGCGCAGCCTCCCGATCGCAGTGACTCCGACCGCGGTGCCCAGAGGCCGAGCCGGCGTTCGCCCGCAACCCGGCGGGGTTCAGCCCTTTCGGAGCGTACCCAGCTGCTTGACCATGTCGCCGAGCAACTTGCCGCTGTCGCCCACCACCAACACCGAGTCCTCGAGCCCCTTCTTGATGAGGTCCAGGTGCAGCACGGTCTTGGGGTTGGTGATCGATTGCGGCGCGGCCATGACGAGCTGACGTCCGGTCTGGATCAGCCGCTGGGTCTTGCTGACGAAGTCGGGCGCGGATTGACCGATGGACAACGCGAGGTCGCGCATCTGCAGCAGATCGTCGGGGACGCCCTCGCCGGCCTCGCCCACAGCCCCGGCCAGATGCCCCTTGCCCGATTTCTCGAGGGCGAGCTGGACCAAGTCACCGAGGCTGATCTTGGCTCGCACCCGACCCCCGGTGGTGGCCTGGATGCGAGCGCGAGCGAGGGCGCGCAGCTTGTCGATGGCCTCGTGGGTCTGATAGACGAATGCGTGGAACTCCGCGGCAGCCTGGAAGAAGTCGTCGAAGCTGGGGACGCCGATCCGCACGTAGGAAAACGCCGGATGGTCCTCGTCGCTCTCGGCTGACAGGAGGAAGTCGAAGTTGGCGTCACCCTCGTAGTCGGCGAAGCGCGAGGACAGATCGCTCAGCTTGACCTCCCCTGGGGGGGGCGCCTCGGTGAGCTGCTTGATGAGCTTGCCCGTCGTGGCCCGCAGCTCCTTGGCAGACACGGCCAGGGCTTCCTTCATGTCGGCCCAGTTGTCGAACTCTTGGGTCTCGGTGACGGTGCGGCCGTTCTCGTCGGTCTTGGTCTTGGTGATCGTGCCGTGGAACTGGAAGAAGCCCGCGGCCTTGCCGTTGCCGCAGCCGCCGATGGTCAACGTGGTCAGCAGCGGGGCGCACAGCCACAGGGTTTGGCGGGTGGGGCGGTTCATCGTGTCGGCTCCTGGGACTCTCAAAAAGAATGGACGGACGCGCGGACCGAGGTTGCGACAACCCCTTGATTTTGTCGTCCGCGGAATCGCGTTCAGCGCAAAGCCCCGCCCAAGCGCAGCACGAGACCCATCCACAGTCCGCCGAGCGTCATCGCCGGTCCGTCTTCGACCCGGCCTGTAGGGGATTGGCTCATCAGACCCAGCTCGCCATCGATATCGAAGCGCAGCCGGCCGTAGTGAACGCGCGGCCCGACCCCAGCGGCCACCTCCGCGGTGAGCCCCGAGACCGAACCTGCGGGAACCGCGGGCTCTCGCGGCACCCCGCGGACGCGAGCCCATCCGCCCGCGACCACCACCTGTCCGCCCACGCCCACCCGCGCGCGGGCTCGATCGGGTCGCCATGCCCAGGCCAGCCCGCCACCTGCGGTCACCGCCTGGCCGCGCACCTGGCCCAGCCGACGCGTGCGCTGGCCAATGTCGTACCCCACCAAGCCCACCACCCCGATCGACGGACGGAACCACCCGCGGAACGACAGCTCCAGTCGTGCGGCCGCCAGTCGGCCCGAGCTCTCGAGGGCCCGGCCCCGACCTCCCGCGCCGAGCAGCAGCTCGAGCTCACGCCCCTGCGGCCCAGCATCGGGCTCCGCATTGCGATCGGTACGGGCCTGGGCGACCCGTCTCGCGGCGTCGACGGCAGGTGGATCGGGGGCGGTCGGAGGATCACCCGGTGGGGGCTCGGGGGGCTCGGCGGTGGTCAACAGCTCGAGCCACGATGCGGCGAACAGCTGACTGATGGCCAGGGCGACCACGCGCTCGCGACCCAGCTCATCGGTGGGCGCGGGAATGTCTCGGGCCAGGCGCTTGCGCGTGAGGGGATCGACGACGGAGATCGTCATGCGCTCTGGCTCGCACCGAAGCCGTACCTCCAGCGGCGGGCCCTCGCGGATCTCGGTGGTGACCATGGCCAGCTCGATGTCGAGCAGCCGCCCGACCTCCGCGTCGCTGAGCCCATCGCATGCCTCGGTGCTCACCACCACGCGGGTGGGGCTGGTGGCGGGAGCGATGGCCAGCCACCCTCCCATCGCCATGGCCGCGATGCTCACCGGGACCATCGTCGCAGCGCGGACGGGGACAAGAAAGGGGGTGGGACGCGGGCGCGACGGCGCTGGCCGTCAGCCCCCCAGCAGCGAACGCATGCGAGCGCGATGGGTGCCGCTGGGGTAGCGCTCGAGGTAGTTCTCGGCGGCGGCCCGGGCCCGTTTTTCGTGCCCGGCTGCACTCCACGATTGCGCGGCCTCGGCCCGGGCGTCCTCGGCCAGCGCTCCGTTCGGGGCACGCCTCCAGCACTTGGCGAAGGCGTTGGCCGCGGCCGAGTGCCGTCCGCGTGCCCGCTCGACCTTGCCCAGCTGGAACGAAGCGCTGTAGGCCCGCGGGTCCTTGGGGTGGTGTCGCACCACCTCGCTCAATGCCGCGGCCGCGCGCGGGAGATCGCCGCGGGCCCGTGCCGTGTCGGCGTTGGCCAGCAGCGTCTCGATGGAAGGCCGCGGGGTGCGGGGGGCCGTGGGCACGGGCGGATCGGGGTCGAGCAGCAGCAGGTCGTCGTCGCTGAGGTCGAGCCGCAGCTCGTCGCCGGGGCCCAAGCGGGCGACCCGCTCGCCATCGTCCACCTCGACCAGGCCACGTTCCACCGCGACCCCCAGCCGCTCCAGCGGCTCGTCGAGCGTCACGGTGAAGATGGTACCCACCACGCGGACCTCGACCCCGGCCGCCTCGACCACGAACGAGCGACTGCGATCGGGTGTGACCTCATAGCGAACCTCGCCACTGTGTTGCGACAGGCGGACGAGATCATCGCGATGTTGATCGACGTCGACGCGAGCGCCATGGCGAAGCTGCGCCACGGAGTCATCGGGGAGTCGAAGCTGCGGCCACACCACATACGGGATGGTCGGGATGGCTGCGACCGCGACATCGTCGGTGGGGGCGACGACGGCAGCCGCAATGTCGTCCGCGGGCGGCGGGCTCGGCACCAGCACCAACCACAGGGCCGCGGCCGCGGCGGCGACCATGCCCACCCCGGCGGTCGCCCACCCGAGGCCTCGGCGTCGACCCGTGCTGGGCTGCGCCGCTGCATCACGCCGGGACTGCAGCGTCGCCTCGATCTTGCCGAGCACCCGACGATGTCGAACGTCGTCCCAAGGCACGGGGGCGTTGGCCAGGTCGCGTGCGTGTGCGTCGGTCATGCGCCTGCTCCCAGCCGCCGGTCCAGGCGGGTCTGTGCCTGTGCGATCCGACGCTTGACCGTCGCGAGCGACGTATCGCAGGCGGCCGCGACGTCTTCGAGTTTTTGACCCTCGACTCGGGCGAGGATCCAGGGGATCCGGAGCTTGTCGGGGACCTGGTCGAGCGCGGAATACAGCTCGTCGGCTGGGGCGCGATCGCGGGGATCCGACACGGTGGGGGCGGCCCGGATGATCTGCTGACGAAGCCAGCTTCGTCGGCGTCGTCGGGTCATGCGGGACTGGGCGAGCCGAACGGCGATGGTCACCAGCCACGGCCGGACCTGGGCTGGGTTGCGCAGCGATGCCAATCGCTCGGCGGCACGAACGAAGGTGTCTTGCACGATGTCCTCGAGGTCGGCGTCATCGCCCATCAACCGGAACACGACACCGGCGACGTAGCGGCCATGGCGCCCATAGAGATCACGGAAGGCCTGGGGGTCCCCGCGCAAAACGCGGGCCACCAGCACCTCGTCGTCGTCGACGACCGGTCGAAGTCGTTGCGAATGCGCCACGGCGCCCACGTGGAATATGATCACCGCAGAGGCGCCGATCGGCTCAAGTGTTTCGTGCAAACCCCAAAGTTGGAGGCAGGACCGCTGCGATGGCGCTCTGCGCCCTGCTGTCGTCGTGCGCTGATCCCGCGTTCATTCTCGGGAGCACGACGACCGAGGCCACGACGATCGACAGCCTCGGCGTGACGGGACCTCCCGTGAGCCCAAGCTCGAGCGATGGACTGGACTCCAGCGACGGCAGCGGAACGCCTCCGCCGTGCGGCGACCCGGACAGCCCGGGGTGCGGCAACGCGGTCGACCTGCTGTTCGTCATCGACAACTCGGGGACGATGGGCGAGGAGCAGCTCAACCTCGCGACCAACTTCGGGCTGTTGGTCGAGCGCCTGCAGACCCTGGAAGACGGCGCAGGCAATCGCGTCGGCGTGGACGTCAACATCATGGTGACGACCACGGACTTCGACAACCGCAGCTGCCACGGTCCGTGGACCAATCCCAGCTACACGCCGGCCAAGGGGTCCCCGATCTACACCCCATGCACCGAGCGGCTGGAGCGGTTCACGGGCTTCGGCGACGACCCGCTGGTGGTGGAGGACGCGTGCCTGTTGGTGTGCGACCCCGATGCTCCGGCCGCCCCCGAAGACCACTTCATTCACTTCGACACGCTGGGTGACGACAACGTGGTTGGTGGTGGCCCCGCCGAGGCGCTGGCGTGCCTGGGGCCCCAGGGCATCGATGGATGTGGCTACGAAGCGCCGCTCGAGAGCATGTTGCAGGCGCTCAACCCCGACGCATGCTGGAACGATCCGGAGGCGTGTTCCGACCCGCGCTGGGACTGGCTGAGCCAGCCCTTCCTGCGCCCGGGCTCGTTGCTGGCGGTGGCGATCATCACCGACGAGGCCGACTGCTCGGTGCGGGACTTCACGATCATGGGCGACGTCGACTTCATGGAGGTCGATCCCAGTGCGGGTACCCCTCAGCCCAGCTCCGCGCTGTGTTGGAACGCGGGGGTGGTCTGCTCCGGGCTCGACCCGCGCACGGGCGAGTACACGGGGTGCACCGCGGCCGACATCGACATCGACGGCACGGTCGGCGTCGACTCGACCGAGGCGGTACTGCACCCTCTGTCGCGATACACCGACCTGCTGGGCGCCCTGGAGGCGCGCGGTCACGAGATCCTCATGCTGGGGGTCTTGGGTGTTCCCGAGGTCACCGAGCACGCGCCCGGTGTGCCTCATCAACCCACTGCGGGCGGGCTCGAGGCGTTGGTCTATCGCAACTGGCGGGACCCCGACGTGCCCGCGGGCGGGGACATCCTGCCCGGGGAGTGGAGCGACGGCGTTCGGGCTGCGAACAAGCAGTTCGAGTTTGGCATCGGGCCGGGCTGCACCGGCTACGACGCCGACGCCGGGACCTATACCGGCCAGGCCATTCCGCCCGTGCGCATCCGCGAAGTGTGCGAGAGCCTCGACACCCCCGACGATCCGGCCACGACTCAGATCGACGAGACGCGGATCCGTTGCTGCGTGGAGTCCATCTGCGACGATGACTTCAGTCCCGCCATCGAGTGCCTCACGGGGCTCATTGAGCAGGCGGTCGTCCCGGTGAAGTGAGGCGCGCCCATGCCCGAGCCGGTGCATGTCGATGGTCTCGGTGGGGTCGACCCCACCCGGGTGCCGCTTCCCCACGGAACGCAGGTGACGACCGCCGTCGAGCGAGGGCTCGACGACGGGGGACACATTCGGGCGGGTGCGGTAGGGACGGTGGTGGCGTTGCTGCCGGGCGACCGCCTGCGTGTGCGGGTGGTCGGTCGTGGCGAGCACGAGTTCGAACGCGCTGAGGTGCGCCCCGTCAGTCGCGGCCAGGTTCGATTTGCGGTGGCCCGGGCTCGCGACGAGGCGGCACTGTCGCCCTGCGTCGTGCTGACGGCCACCGTTGGATCGCGCGCATGGGGGCTGGCGGATGAGGGCTCCGATCACGACACCCGCGGTGTGTTCGTGCTCCCGTTCGGCTGGCGCGAGGGGCTGACGCCCGCGCCGGAGGTGGTGGTCAGCGCCGATGGCAGCCACACGCGATGGGAGGTGGAGCGGACGGTGCGGCAGGCGTTGCGTGCCGATCCCAACACCCTCGAGATGTTGTTCGTGCCGACAATCGCTGCGACCGACCCGATGGGAGAGTGGATCATCGCAGCGCGCTCGGCGTTCGTTTCGCAGGCGATCTACGGCGCGTTCGGTCGCTATGCGCTGGCTCAGGCCAAGCGGCTGCGGCAGTCGCTGCGGCTGGCCGAGCACCGTACGCTGGTGCTGGAGTGGCTGCGCGCCGACCCGGGAGCGTCGCTCGATGCGGTGGCGCTGCGTCTGGCGGAGGCGACCGGCGATGGCGCCGAGTCTCCCCATCACAAGCGCGCGCGGCAGTACCTCAAGCAGCTGTATCGCTCGCTGTACGACCAGGGGCTGCTCGCGGAGAACTCGTTTGCAGGCCTGGCGAGCATGGCTCGAGCCGAGGCGCCGCAGCTGTCGCTGCCACGCGAGCTGCGTCCCAAGAACGCCTACAACCTGCTGCGGATCGTCGACCTCGCGGTGCATTGGCTGGCGACGGGAGAGCCACGGTTCGTCGCCACGGGCCAGCTCGCGCAGCGACTGCGTGCGATCAAGTCCGGCGATGTGCCGTTGTCGACGGCGCTGGACTGGACCGAACAGCGAGCCGCACAGCTGGACGAGGCCCGGCTGTCGTCGCCGTTGCCGAGCGAGCCCGATCTCGCGGCGGCGGATGCCGTGTTGCAGGCGGTGCGGGCAGAGGTCGCCCGACGCTTCGTCGGCCGCGGCCCGGGCCCCTTTGGCCGCGATGCTCCACCCCCGCCTCCTCCACGACAGCAGCAGCAACCATGAAGCACCCACCCACCGCGCATCAGAGCTCCGTCGCCGAGCGGGTGCTGGACGAAGAGAGCCGCTCGCGTCGCCACCTGGTGGTGCATCTGTCGGGCGCGCATGCCTATGGGTTTCCTTCGCCCGACTCCGATCTCGACCTCAAGGCGATCCACATCGAGCGTACGCGACGGTTGCTGGGGTTCGAGCCGCCCTCGGCCGTGCGCAATCGACTGGAGGTGATCGACGGGGTCGAGATCGACTACACGTCCAATGAACTCTCGGTTGCGGTGCGCGGAATCCTGCGTGGCGATGGCAACATGTTCGAGCGCGTGTTCTCGGCCTCCCCCGAGCGGCGAGCCCCCGCGCTGACCGAGCTGGCCGAGCTGGCGCGGCGCAACCTCTCGCGGCGCGTCCATCACCACTACCGGGGCTTTGCCAATGCACAGCGCAAGGCGGTGCTCGAGGCCGAAGCACCCTCGGCCAAGCGGGTGCTCTACGTGTTGCGAACGGCGCTGACCGGAGTGCATCTGCTGAACACGGGACAGTGCGTCCCCGACCTGACGGCGCTGTACGAAGAATATGGGTTCGGGCTGGTGCCACAGCTGGTCCAGATCAAGCAGCAAGGCGAGCGTCAGGCGCTTCCGGCTGCCCTGGTGGACGAGGTGGTCCCCGTGATGGATCGGGCCTTTTCGCTGCTGGAGCGCGCCCGGGAGGGCTCTTCGTTGCCCGACGAGCCCGCGGAGGTCGACGCACTCGAACATTGGGTCGTGGAGCAGCGCATCGCGGATCTCGATGACGAGGATGGGGCGGAAGACGGAGCCGGTCCCTGAAGCGAGTGGTGCCACAGCAGCGCTGTGGGTTCACGGTGGTCGGCAAACGAGTGAGCCCAACCACCACGACTTCGTCGACCGACGATCGAGGTCTCCCGAACGCTTGCGAACCGTGACGGCGGCGGCCTACCCTCGGCCGGGGGATGAGGTAGGGATGATGGAAGGCAGACACGATCGAACACGGCCGGGTAGGCCTCGCCACCACTTTGCACCGCGCGGGCGTGTGGCCCGAGCCTTGGCGACGCTGTTGCTCGCGGGGGGAACGCTGGTGGCGTGCCAGGTGCAGACGAACGACGACACCGCGCCGCGCGATGGTCAGCTCCCCCTGCACAATCTTCCCCAGGCCACCCAGGTCCCGGCTCCGCTGGCCGGGGCGCACTGCTCCATCTCCGTGGACGGGCAGGGTGTGCTCGACATTGAGGAGGACTACCTGCCGCATGTGATTCAGTGCGAAAACGGGGGGGCGAACCTCGAGGCGCTCAAGGCTCAGGCCATCGCGGCGCGATCGGTCGCCTACTACAACATGGAGACCGAGGGGTCGATCTGCGACTCCCAGGGCTGCCAGGTCTTTAGTTGTGGGGGAACCGCAGAGGACATGCATCGCGAGGCGGTGAAGGCCACCAGCGGCCAGTACCTCATGTAC
>JAHZJA010000667.1 GCA_022601155.1 Deltaproteobacteria bacterium
AGGCTCGGGTCGGGAATCCGATCCCGGCGCAGGAGGTCGAGGCGTCGCGACTGTACCTCTCGAACGGCGCGCGCTTGGGCGATCTCGGGCCGCTGCTGCACCGCGTTGTCCCCCAAAGAGGCCAGCGCCTCAGCGGCCAATGGCACCGGCTCGAGCTCTCCGGTCGCCACCACCGACTCCACCGTCGGGTCGAGGCCGACCAAGCTCGACAGCCGAGCTCTCGCGCCCTCGAGCTTCCCGTTGGCCATGGCGCGCTCCTCCTCGTGTCGGGCATGGACCGCCGCCGCCAGCTCTTGGTCGAGCCCGGTCCCGACCCCCGCCCCGACCCGTTCGACGGCGAGGGCATGGAGTCGATCCGCGGTCTGAGTCGCACGCTCGATGAGCGCGAGCTCTCGCTCGGCCGCCAGTGCGTCGTAGTAGGCCAGCAGCGCAGCCGCCACCGCCTCCCGCTCGGTCAGCGCCGCACGATGTTGGTAGACCTCGCGCTGCGACTGCACCACCGCCACACGCTTTCGTCGCTGGCCGCCCAGCTCGATTGCCTGCGACAGCGTCCCGTAGAGGTTGAGAGCACGTCCGCCCATCGTGTCGGCCCGGCGAGCGAGGCTCAGGTCGACGCGAGGGTTGGATGGAAGGAGGGTGCGCGCCTCGAGCTCTTCGCCCCGCGTGCTGGCGACCCGCTCGAGGTCGGCGGCCAACGTCGGACTGTTGCGTCGCGCACAGCGAGCCACGGATGCCCGGTCGAGGGGAGAGCTGCAGGTAGAGGCATCGGGCGGGACTCCGCCCATGGCAAGCGAGAGGATGATGAGGAGCTTCACGATTCGACAACCTGTGACAGGGACCGCGGCACACGTGCCGCAGACATCGACCCATCACCCGTGGTGATGAGCCCTCAGCGGACCGACACACGCCCGCGCCTCGCTTCACACGAGTCGACGCGGCGCGGCGGCGTCAGCCACCCGAAACACGATCGGGCTCAGGTTGTCGGTGGTCGCTCGAGTCGCCGCCGCACACCGCTGGCGCGCACGTCGTCGTACTCGGGCAGCGCATCGCCCAGCACCACGGCCCCACACTCGAGGTCGAAGCTGGACGTCAGCGATACGTGAACCGTGGGGCAACAATTGCAGTTGTGCATGCCGCCGTAGCAGTCGTGCTCGCTGTCGGTGTCGGGCTGCCCCTCGGGATGCTCGGCCACATGGGCCGAGTGCCCCTGGGCCGACACGTGCACCATGTCTTCGACACATTCCTCGAACGCATGCGCCACCCCGGCGAGGTTGAGGACCATCATCGCCACGAGCACAACCCGGAGGAGCCGAAGGATGGTGCCGCGCGGGGCACGACGCGTGGGGCCGTCGAGCATGAGCCGAACATCAAGCCTACACCCGACGATGGGTCGGGGCACGACATCCGTCTCACTCGATGCTCACGGCAGCTCATCTGCGCATAATGCGCGCGGCACCCGCGGATACGTATTCGACTGCGGTAAAGCGGCGCTCAGAGGGCCCCTCCCGAGGTGACGGTGGAGCCCGGCCGCCGCAATCATCCTCGTTGTCGCGGGCGAACGGACCGATGGCGGACCCTCGGAGCCAGCGTCGCGCAGTTCGAGGCACCCCATCCTGGGCCCGCACACCGAGACCGTCGCGTGGTCGATGTCGCTCCGCGACGATGGCATACGCCGAGTCCGGGCCCGCGCGGCGACGAGCTCCATCGATGACTCCATGACGGCGGCCACGGTTGACGACAACAACCCGCTGCACGGCCGAAGCGTGCAGCGGGCATCGTGTCGGGGTTCGGCGACACCGCAGGCTCACCCGACGCGCAGGGTCAGCGCCGGCACCTCATCGCCCTCGGGCTCTGCCGCGGCCGGGTCGAGATCGACCACGATGGTCTGCCCGCCCAAGAAGCGCCCTTCGAGGATTCCACTCGCCAGTCGGTCGACGACGGCGCGCTGGAGGATCCGCTTGAGCGGACGAGCCCCGAACTCGGGGTCGTAGCCCGCGCGAGCCAGCGCATCGCGGGCGGGCTCGGTGACGTCGAGCGACAGCGCTCGACGAGCAAGTCGCGGCTCCAGACGCTGCAGCTGAATGTCGAGGATGCCCCGCATGTGCTCGCGGCCCAAGGGGTGGAAGTTCACCACTCCATCGAGGCGGTTGAGAAATTCCGGTCGGAACTGGCGGCGCAGCGCCGCGTCCCGGGCCTTGGTGAGCTCGACCCCCGACAGGCCACTGGCGGCCAGCTCGCTGCCGAGGTTGCTGGTCATCAGCACGATGGTGTTGCGAAAATCGACGGTGCGCCCCTGGCTGTCGGTCAAGCGCCCGTCGTCCAGCAGCTGCAGCAGTACGTTGAACACATCGGGGTGTGCCTTCTCGATCTCGTCCAGGAGCACCACCGAGTAGGGCCGGCGCCGGACGGCCTCGGTGAGCTGCCCGCCCTCGTCGTACCCGATGTATCCGAGCGGGGCGCCGATGAGCCGCGAGACGGCATGACGCTCCATGTACTCGCTCATGTCGATGCGCACCACGTGACGCTCATCGTCGAACAGCAGCTCGGCCAAGGCCTGGGCCAGCTCCGTCTTGCCCACCCCCGTGGGACCCAAGAA
>JAHZJA010000668.1 GCA_022601155.1 Deltaproteobacteria bacterium
CGATCTCTCGCACCATCTGGGTGGAGCGCCGCGCGGCATCGGAGATCCGCTTGAGCGCGTCCTCGGCCTGGTGGCTGACCCGCACGCCGTCGTCGACGCTCTTGCTCGAGCGCTGCACCGCTTGCACCGCGTTGCGAGACTCCCGCTGCACCGCCTTGATGATCTCGGCGATCTCCTTGGTGCTCGTCGCCGAGCGCTCGGCGAGGTCCTTGATCTCGTCGGCCACCACGGCGAAGCCCTTGCCGTGCTCGCCGGCCTGCGCCGCGATGATGGCTGCGTTGAGAGCCAGCAGGTTGGTCTGCTCCGAGACATCGTCGATGACGCTGAGGATCGTCCCGATCTCGTCGATGCGGCCGCCCAGACGCGAGATCACAGACACCGCATCGGCTGCGGAGTTCTTGATCATGTTGATCACCTCGATCGTCTGGTTGATCGCATCCACACCGCCCTCGGCCGCCCACACCACCTCTTCGGACAGCTGCGCGGTCTCGTTGGCGTTGTTCTCGACCTGCTGAATCGAGATGTCCATCTCGTTCATCGCCGAGGAAGTCTCCTCGGCCGTGGTCGACAGCGCCTCGATGTTCTTGGCGACCTCTTTGACGGAGAAGGTCATCTCCTCGATGGAGGTGGCGGTCTGTTGGACCGAAGCGGCGAGGTTGAACATGCTCTCCGCCACCTCGTCGTTGGCGGCGGCCATCTCCAGGATCGACGAGCTGCTCTCCTCGGCGTTGGAGGCCAACAGCTCCACGCTCTCGCTGATGCCCTTGAGACCGTCGTTCATCTCGGTCATGGCCTGCAAGATGTGGTCGATGGTCGCCAGAGCCTCTCCCAGCTCCGTGTACATGCGATCGGGTCCCTGCCCGCCGAGGCTGTCGGAGGATTGCTTGCGACGCGAGTCGACCTCCTGCTCCAGCTCGACCACGCGACTTTGCAGCTCGCGAACCTGCCCGGCCGAGGTGCCGTCGGCGCCCATCCCCTCCAGCTCGGTCACAGCCTGACGCGACTCCTCGAGATCGGCCCGGACCCGCTCGAGCGCCTTGCGGGCGTCGTCGAGTTGGTTTTGGGCTTCGTCTCGGGACTGCCGCAGCTCGGCGGCGCGCTGCTCGAGGTCGCCGTGGCGCTCGGTGATCTCCGTGGCATTGCGCTCGATCCGAGACTTGTCGTCGACGGCGGCCTTGGCCTTGCTCCGCGCTTCGTCACGCTCGTCGCGCATGGCGGTGATCTGGGCGCGCGACTGTTCCAGCTCGCTCTTGATGCGGTCGAATTGGTCGGGGTCGATCGACGCACGTGCTTGGAGGGCCTTGAGTTCGTCACGCGCCTCACCCAGCTGGGTCTGGGTGCGATTGATGTCGCCGCCCAGTCGCAGGGCGTCGGTCGCCATCAACCAACCCAGGCCGCCGGCGATGAGTCCGGCAAAGCCCGCCGCGATCGCGAGGCCGGGCGTCTCGGTGCCCGGCGTCTGCAGCGGAATGACGAACGGCAGGATCACCGCGGCCAACCCCGCAAGCGGTGGCGCGATGGGAGGAATACGAAGGCTTTCGCTCGGATCCGCCAAGAGGAGGCGATCTTACGGAACCCGGCGCACGTGGACCAGCAACGCGAAAAATGGCGCGCGCGCGACTTCGCACGACCGTTTGCAGGGCCCTGGCTCCCGCCGTACCGCCCCTCAACGCGGGTTTGAGGCGCGGGGGCTGGTCCCGTGGAGCGGATGTCCCACTGGTGGGCGGCCCGGCAAACCGGGGCGGACCCCCTGGGGATGGCTGGACGACGCCCGCGCGAGGCTCATGCGGGCGGCACGAAATCGTCGCACGCGCTCTCGATCACGCTCACCGCTTGCTCGAAGAACGGCGCGTAGTCGTCGGCACACACCGGTCCCACCGAGCCGAAGCCAAACGACTGCGTGAACTCGCGCAGCCTCGGCGCGGGCTCGGCCCCGGAGACCGGGCCCAGCGGATCGAGCGGGTCCTCCAGCTCGATCCCGGGACAGTTGCCCCCCACATCGCAGTCACCGATGAGCGACAGCACGACCACCGCGTCTTGATCGCCCGACTTGGCCGCCACCACCTGATCGCGCCACACCGCGGGATCGCCCGCGGAGTTGGGGTCGGAGTCGGCGGGCGAGCAGGTCCCATCGAGCGGCGGCGCAGCGGAGTTGTCGAGGGGGCTGTCCTCTTCGTCGCTGATGATCGTGACCACCAAGATCGCGTCGTCGCGCAAGAAGCCCTCGTTGCACTGACCGACGTCTGTCAGAGGGCCGAGCGCGGTGGTGAGCGAGTCCATCGTCTGCTCGTCACCGGGGCCCTGGAATCCACGCGAGCCCATGCACGTGAACGCGGCGGGGAGATCGGGCTGATCGGCGGTCGCGTAGCGCTGCGCTCCCACGAGGTTGCAGTTTTGTCCGCTGCCCGAGGTCACCCGGCCCGCGCCCAGCGTGCCGTCGCATCCGGCTCCGGCCACGACCCCCGCATCGACCACCATCAGGTTGAAGTCGTCGATCTCCAGCGTCTGCTCGATGGCGGTGATGAACCCCGGGAAGCTGGTCAGCAGATTGTCCTGCTCATCCTCCATGGAGCGCGAGCTGTCGATGACGAACAGGAAGTCGACCTTCTCGCAGCCGTCTTCGTTGCCGCCGTCCTCGGCGTTCATCGTGGCTCCATCGGCGGCAACGTCGAGCTTGTCGCCCGTGCCGCCCGCGGGAGCCGTTCCTCCGGTGGGTGTGTCGGTGGCCATCGGAAACGGAATGCCCGTCGTCGCGCCACTGCTCTGCCCCTCGCTATCACCGCAGGCTCCCAGGGCCAGGGACAGCGCCGTGCCCCCCCCGAGGCGAAGCATCCACTCATTGGTCAAACCAAGCACCGATCAAGGATGACCAGCCCCAGGCCATCGCGCAATGGGGAGATCTACTCCTGCCCTCAGACCCGTCCCCGCGGGTCGGCGACGTCAGATGAGCGACAACTGCGTTGCGCGGCCCTGCACTTCGACCGTGGCTCCCAGCTCACGCAGCCATGCCGAGCCGGTAGCCGTCCACGCCGAGTCGCCGCGCAGCAGCACCCGCGGACGTCCGCACGCCTCCCAGAACGCCGCCAGCCGCGGACGATCCACGCGGCCCGGCGTGCTCACCTCGACCAGGGGAATCCGCTCGCCGCTGGGGCCCTGCCGTTCCCGCCATGCCTCCACGCGTTGCAGCACCGGCTCGGGTGCCCCGACCAACATCACCGCCGCGATCCGATGACGCTGGAGTCCGTGCGCATCGACGGCATCGTGCGGCCACAGCAACATCTTCGCGTCGGGGTCCACCGCTTCGAGATACGGGGCAAAGCGCGGGTGAGCGCCAAACGAGACCGCCGAGCCACAGGCCTGGGTCAGCTGCAGCGCAGCCACGGCGGTATCCACGAGCACCAAGACCTGCCCCCCCAGCGCAGCGAGGGTGCTCAGGCCCTTGGCGACCACATCGCGCGGAGGATGCTCGACGGCCCACCCCATCTGTGCGCGCAGCAACAGCCAGTCACATACGACCGGCGTGGGCGTGGTGCCCAGCGACCACGTGTACAGGCATCGCAGCCCGCCCTGGCGCGGCACCAACCGCAGCGACGACCCGCCCAGCGGCAGCCCCGACGCCACCGCCTCGAGCGTCAGCCGGCCCACGCCGAACTCGCGACCGTGCTCGATGAGCACCGCACGCGCGAGGCTGGTGCGCTGCACGGGCGACAGGTTCGCCAGCGCCATCGCATAGACGAGGTCGCGGTGTCCGATCCACGGGCCCGGGACCAGCTTGGGCTGCGCCCCCACGTGCGACAGGAAGCAGGTGCGGTCGGCAGCCGGATCATCGAGGGCCAGGCGCTCGCGCGAGACCATGTGCTGCACTTCGTGCAGCTGCTGCTCGAGCTCATCGGTTGCGTCCACCATCGGCGCTCAGACCTTCCTCCGGGGGCGACGGCGAGCCTCGGCGAAGAACGTGCGCAGCAGCGCGGCCGAGCGCTCCGCGAGCACCCCAGCCTCCACCTCGACGCGATGGTTGAGACGAGGGTCGGAGCAGATTGCGTAGAGGCTTCGCACGGCGCCAGCCTTGGGATCGTCGGCTCCGTAGACGAGCCGTGCAACCCGGGCATTGACGATCGCACCCGCGCACATCGGGCAGGGCTCCAGCGTGACGTACAGGGTGGCGCCATCCAGGCGCCAGCGCCCGGCACTGCGGCACGCGTCGCGCAGCGCCACGATCTCTGCGTGTCCGGCCGGGTCGGCGTCGACTTCGCGCCGATTGCCACCCACGCCCAACACCACACCATCGCGGACGACCAGCGCGCCCACGGGCACATCGCCAGCCGCCGCGGCCGCCTCGGCTCGGGCCAGGGCCACGCTCATGAAACGCTGGTCGTCGGGGTCCACGACCGGACGACCATCGCCCGGAAACCCAGGACCTCACAACCCCGACGGCGTGCATGCGCTCGCGGCCCGTGGATCGACCCAAGGTCGTCGATCCACGAGCCGGGCAACCCTGTCGTCAGGGCACCAACGTCCTCTCCGAGGGCGCGCCGACGCTGATGAACCGAGACCCCGTGGTCACCAGCGGCGTCGGTGGGACGGCGATCACAGCACGAGGTCGGGCTCGTGTAGGGCACACCACGAGACCCGAGTCATGCCGCGATCGCCGTCTCGGAAGCGCGATCCCTGGGCCTACGAGAGGCGAACCGCCAAGGCCCCACGCATTGGTGCACGCGCGGGCGGTCCCACGCTCTAGCCTCGACGTTGGCGGTTTTCCATGGGCCACAACGCCGTCAGCGGCAGCTGCC
>JAHZJA010000669.1 GCA_022601155.1 Deltaproteobacteria bacterium
GGCTCGAAGGCGACCAACGGAAGCAGCCGCTCCTCGTCAATGGTCGGGCACAGGCGATGACAGTCGGACGGCCCGATCGCAACGAGGCCGTCCGCCGCCACGACAAGCTCGATGCTGTGTTGTGGGGTCGACGTCGGGCGGATCCCGAACAAAGGATCGACGAAGCAGTGCCCGGTCTCCGTGTGCTCGACGATCGCGAACGGCTCGACCCAACCGCGATCGCCCACGGTGGTGAGCACCCGGGCCGTTCGGGGTAGCCGAACCGTGGGCTCGTCCGCGAGTTCCCGGTCGCGCCACTCCAGAGCAGCGGCCCAACCCGCCCTGAAGGCAACTTCACGGCACATCTCGATGCACTCACTCACATCGGGCGCGACATCGAGAGCGTCTGTAAGGTTCGCCGCCTGTATACGAAACTGGCAGTACACCTGGTCCTGGGGGGTCTTTGCTGCGTCCATTGTGCTGTCTCCTTGTCGTTCACTGCTTCTTGGAAAGGGTCCACAGCCCACCGAGCGCCGCGGCCGCGAGGGCCCACGTCATTGCGCTCGGTCGGCGCATTCTCTTCTTGTTGGGTTTGGAAATCGCCGACGAAACGAAGTACGACATCTGCACTTCGACCGGGTTTGGCGGCGTGGGGGGTACGGGACTGTCGAGCACGGTCGAGGCTGCGAATGCGTTCTCGAACTGCTTGCCGAGCTGGCTGCACTCGATGCCCGCCGCCGTGCACCGCTCCCGCAGCTCGTTCTTGAGAGCCCCCTCGGGCACGTCGTCGAACCGGACGTGCCGCCAATCGCCGCTTTGGAACACCGCGGTCACGCTCTCGTACCAGCGCTGCCACTTTGGCCCCTTGCTCGTTGCCGTTCCGATCGCCCGAAAACGCGGCCGCCCATCCACCTCGCTGTCGTCGACCGTCATGCACGCCATCGACTGCAACACCGCGTCCTGCCGCTGTGCGAGGTTGGCAAGAGCGCGACCCGGCGTGGTGTCGCTCCAGTCGATGTTGTCGCGCTCCCACCCTTGCCGGGGTCGTGGCGGCGCGGGTCGAACATCGCGAACAGGTAGTCGAGATAGGCGCTCCGGTGGCCCTCGCCAGGGATCGGCACCTGCTTGTAGCGCTTGCTCTTGCGGCACTCGCCGACGCCGTAAAGTTCGGGCACGCACGCGTGTTGGGTGGCGCCCAGTGCCGTCGCGGTCGGCGATGTCGACCACCCGCCAATCCGTTCGTCGCAGAACCCGACCGCCGATCGAACATAGTCCGCCCACGCCCCGCGAGCTCGCTCCGCGTCCACGGAGAACATCGCCGGACCACCCGCCACGACCATTTCCCACCACTGTGCGGCTGCCATCTGCGCCGTCGGATAGAAGGCCCCGAGGTCACGAAGGTCACGGGCACCACGGGTACGCAGCTCCATGGCCCCGTGGAGGTTGCGGGTCCCTGGGACGAAGCCCAGCCCCGGCGACCCACTGCTACCAGGCCCAAGATCGCCGCCCGTGTAGACGACCCAACCCGCCCAACGCTGCTCGCCGGGATTGATCACCTCGGGCTTCGCCTCGAAGTCGGCCGCCGACATCGCCGGGTACCGTGGGGACACGATCCATTGCGCATCGTGCTGTCCAAGTCGAGACGCCATCGCTCGCGCGAGCACCTCATCAGCGCCCTGGTTCCATTGCGCCAGCGGAACCGTCGCCACCTTGGCGAGCGCTTCCCGGGCACGCTCCTCGCGGAGATCACCCACGGTCGTGACCAACTGGGTCACCAGCTCGATGACGCTGCCGATCAGCTCCAGCACCCAACCCACGATCGGGATCCACCCGAGCTGGTCGAGCGCGCTGGAGAACGCCTCGGTTCCCAACACATCGGCGGCGAGGTCGAGCCCGCCGTAGAGCGCCTCCAACGGGTCACGGAACAACCCCGACAATGCGGGGATCTGGATCGTGGTGAACCCCTGGGTGATCGCCACTCGCCCCGTAGCCATACGTAGCGCCGAAGCCACGTTGCGCATGGCGAGCTGAGCAACCTGCTGCCCGTTCCATAGATCGGCACTCAGCGCAGGATCGGCGCCAAAGCCAAACACCGACAGATCGGGTAACCGCGACGACCATTCGAGTGGATCTCCGCCGAACCCGTGGAACACGGAGTCGGGGTCGTGGAGTTGCTCAACCGAGAAGATCACTGCTCGCACAGCTCCTTGCGGAGGATGGGAACCGCTCGCTCCCAAACCTTCGTCACCCACTAGTAGGACGTCGGATCCGTGGACTGGAGGGGCTGCTTGGGCGGGAACAGACCGGGCCCGACCTCGTAGTAGCGGCGCAAGACGGTGACCGCGATCTCCTCGAACATCGGGTTGTCCTTGGGCGGGGCAAACTCCCCACCCAATGGGTCTTTGACCGCCGCGCACATCTCCTTGAACCCAGGAGCACCCCTTGCCTGCCACTCCTCGCGTGCGAGCGCCCGGATCGCGTCGTCGGTGACGCCATCGACCCAGAACACCTTGCAGTTGCCATCGTCGTCCCAGGCGCCCGATCCTCCCTCCCCCTCGCATGGATCGCCGGGATCGCGGGTGGGGTCGTGGGTGGTCGGGAGGTGGGGCGTCGCGGGCGGGAGGTACACCATCGTCATCGGCTCCGCCGCAGGTTCGTCGGACGTCTCGTCGGCCTTACGTCTGGGCCGCTTGCGGCTCCGCAATACGAGGACACCAACGCCGAGCAGTACGAGGGGAATGACTGGAACGCCCATGGCTCAAGTCCTCGCGATCGTGACCAGCAACCGATCGAGCAGCTGGGCTGGCTTGCGTTGAGGCAACAGATCGGCGACGGCGGAGGGCAACGGAGTCGACGTCGCCGCTGTTTCGACAGGTACAGAGGAAGCCGCCGCCTCTGCCCTCCGTTTGGCTTTGCCTCGCCCCGGCTTGCCCCGACTTGGCTTTGGCGCGGCCGGCTTCGACGTTGGTGCCTTGCGGGTGGAGTTCTTCTTGCGCCCCCGAGACTTCGCGGCGCCATTGGAGGTCTTGGTCGGGGGCCGCGGCACATTGAGGGGGTCGTAGACCGGGTAGCCGGTCATCCGAGCCCACTCGGCCAGACCCGCGAATGGATGCTGGCGATGCTTGCCGAGGATCGTTGCGGCCACGGGGTTGGAGAAATGCACAGGTGCACAGTCCTCGTTGTTGGTGGCCGCGAGGCTGCACGCGGCACCGCCGATCACCGAGTACTTGGCGAAGCGGCCGACCTGTTGTGCGGTGGCGGGGACCTTGTCGGTTCTCGCGGCCTGCTTGGCACGACGGCGACTCGGTGCGCGTCCCTTCCCCACCTGCTCGAGGTCTCTACGCAGCCCCGCCACCTCGCGCTTCAACCCATCGAGCGTATCGAGCACCGCCTTTGTTGCGCGGCACGGCTTGGCGGGCGCCGACTTGCTGAGCTTGGCCTTGAGCTTGCCCAGTTCTGCGCGGTCGGCATCGAGGGCGTGGGTCAGTGCGGCGACCTGCTCTCCGTAGAGGTCACGGGCCTGCTCGGCATCGAGGGCCTGGTTGTGGAGGTCGTTCATCCACTGGTTGGCCTCCTCGGCCGCCTGAGTGAGCTGGCCGATGAACCGTCGGCACTCCTCGACGTTGCGACACTCCTCGGCGCGGCTGCCCAACACGCTCGGCGGCGCCTTCTTTGCTGGGCTGCGCTTGACCTTCGCCGCAGGCGCCTTCCTGGCCGTAGTCTTCTTGGCCGTCGTCTTCTTCTTCGGCGCCTTTCGAGCTTCCGTCGCTCGCTTCGTCGTCTTCCGCTTCGTGGCCTTCTTCTTGGCCGTAGCCTTCTTCTTCGACGCCGTCTTGGCGACCGGGCGCTTGGATCGCAAGGTCTTTCGTTTCGAGGTCTTGGTCTTCTTGGTGGGCATGCTTCAGGTCCTTTTTCGTTGGGTCTTCGCCGCACGGGCGATGGAATTCGAGCCTCATCGACGTCGTGGGCGGACGCCGCGGCGCGCGGGTTTCGACGCGGTCACTGCCGACCGTCTCTGCCGAGCTCGCTGCGCCACCATGGCGCGCGTGATGTCTCCGAACCGTTTCGGACGTGGAACCGATCGCAGCTTCGGACTGCCAACGAACCCGCTTGCGTGCGCGACGACCTTGTCCCACTCGTCACTGTTCGGCGGCCGACTCTTGCCACCGCTACGAACGATCGGCTCTTGGGATACCCGCCCGTCGGGACCGGCGGCCGCGATCGCCCAGGCGATCTCGCCGATAGCCTTGGGCTTTCCAAAGTGCCGCTGCGTGTCGACGAACGACACCTCAACGAAGTGGAGTCGCGGGTGCAAGTGGGCGAGTTGCTCGAGATCGGCGCGTGCACGTTCGTTGGCGGCCCATCCCGGGTCGTAGGCGAGCATCACCAAGTTCGACGCTGGGCTGACGATCGGCACCGCGCCCCTCTGCCCTTCCATCAGCCCCATCACACCGATCGCCGACAGTTGGTCGCGGGTCGATAGTGCTCGCCAGTTCGGTGGCAGAGGCGGGCTCGGAGGTGGTGGCGCACTTGCTCCATCGAGCGGCTCCAACGGAGGCACCATCGTCGCGGTTGGCTTCGGGATCGGAGGTGTCGGTGGCGGATGTTTGGGGCCATGCCCCGAGGTCGGCGGCAACCGAGGGTCGAACGTCGGATCGGCACACATGGCGACGAGCTGATCGACCTCATCGTCGATCTTGCCGCGGCGAGCCAGCTCTGCGGCTCCGTCGCACCACAGCCAGGTCCACACCTTGCGCATCGCAGCGGTGGCGTTGCCGGAGCATTCGGGCACCGCGGCGGCAAACACCTCATTGATCAGGTTGTGGAAGACGGCTCGACCTTCCGCGTGGTTGGCTCGTGGGACCGAGAACGCATCGAGGCGCGGCTCGATGAGGGGTGCGACTCGTTGTGTCAGCCACAGGTCGATCTGTTCTTGGCTTGCCAGCGTCGTACAGTTCGAGCCCCGCACGAATGGCGACGGCGGTGGTGAAGGGGGCTTGGGGGCTTTGGCCTTGGCCCGGTGGGATCGAGCGAGGAGGAGGTATCCGCCGACCCCTGCGGCTGCGAGCGCCACACTGGTGTTGGAGAGCTTCATGGTGTGTCCTCGGTGGGTGTCGCGATCCGGTCCAACGTCTCCGTTGGTGGCGCGGCGTTGTTGAGCAGCCGATCGATGCGCTGGTGCGCGTCCGCGACGGGCGATAGCTGTGGTGCGGTCGCAGGTGCGGGACCGGGCGGTGGTGGGGCTACTGCTCGCAGCACGCCGTGGTCGAACCATCGACGCACCCATGGGGAGATCAGCGCGCTCACCAGTGTTGCGACCG
The DNA here is from genome assembly GCA_022601155.1 of Deltaproteobacteria bacterium. GTDB lineage: Bacteria > Myxococcota_A > Polyangia > Nannocystales > Nannocystaceae > Paraliomyxa. Next base: position 5,301 of record JAHZJA010000669.1, read on the forward strand.
TGGCAGTAAGCACGACCTCCTGAAGCCGGTTGGGAGGCTTTGGACGAGGCTCGGGTGCATTCATCGAGCACCTCGCCGTCGGAGTACCGCCC
>JAHZJA010000670.1 GCA_022601155.1 Deltaproteobacteria bacterium
AGGCCACCGGGTACTGCAGCTTCCCCGACGAAGACTGCAAATCCGGACAGCGCTACGGCGAGCTGGTGGGCGACATGCTCGCCGAGACCTGCGTAGAGCCGTCGCCGCCCGGCGGCGAGTCGGAGCTCGGTGACGAGTCCGGTGGTGACGATGGCGGGACCGACGACGGCCGCGGCCAAGATCCCGAGGACGACGATGGCGGAGGCGGCGAAGATACCGGCAGCCAGGACCCTACCGTGGGAGGCACGATAGGCCCGGACTGCTGGCGCGACGACTTCGACGATACGTTTCTCGACCCGCGGTGGTGCCCGGTCAGCCCGTCGGGAACGTACCTCACCGAGGTCGGCGGCTCCCTGCAGGTCTTCCTCGAGGACGACGGCTGGGGTCCCGGACACCGCGATGTCCGACTGGCCAGCTGCATGGACATCCCGTTTGCACAGTCCCGCCTGACGGTCCGTGTCGACGAGGTCCTGCTGGGTTCGCCCGAGACCGAGTCGTACGTCGAGTTCCAGAACGACGACTACGGCGTCGGCATCCTGTACGTGGATGGCAACGTGTGGGCCTATCAGTGGAACGGGAACGACTACGTCAACCTCGCCTCGCTCCCCTACGACGCGCAGGATCACGCGTACTGGCGGCTTCGCAGCGAACATCAAGGCATGGTCGCTGAACTGTCGCCCGACGGTGCGAACTGGACCACGCTGCACACCTACGATGTCGACGTGGGGGACGGGTCCGGGACGGTGAAGCTGGGGGTGTGGGCCGAGCATGCCCCCAACGGCGGAGACAGGGCCGCGCAATACGGTTGGTTGGAGACCTGCACGCCGCCAAGCTGAGCTGAGCATCGACGCGGGCGGCCCCTCCAACGGCGGCTCGCGTGATGATCCACGGCGCACTGAACGGCTGACGATTTCAACATCGGACTTCGCGACGGCTCGTTGGCGTGGCAGGGCACTGTCCGCGAGCTCGCGGGCCCGGCCTCGCCCCGCTCGGTGGTGCCCAACCGGTGGCCATCCCGAGCCGGGAAACCAGGCCCCGATCGCTCCGAGAACTTTCGTTGAATGGGCTGAGGTCCGCGTGCGTGGATAGTAGAACTCGCCAACCACGCGGTGCGCACTGACTCGTCGGGCCCGCGGGCCCAGTTGTGCTGGCGTTTGCGGCAAGCCGCCAGGGCGGTGATGCGGTGATGTCGTCACACCTCCAGCCCCATCCCCCGGCCGCACCTCCGCTAGAGGCCGCGGTGACGACCGCGTTCACCCGCTCCGCCTCGCCTTCCCCTGCGCCACCGGTCTCGCAGGATGCGGCCACGGAGGAATCGCGCGTAGCCGAGGCCACGTCGGAGTCTCGGCTGGCCCCCGGAACGCTGGTCGATCGCTACGTGATCCTCGACCACATCGGGGCGGGTGGCCTCGGAGACGTCTACACCGCCCACGATCCCGAGCTCGACCGGCGGATCGCGATCAAGCTGCTGCGCCCCCTGCCCGGCGACGGCGACGGCGGCCTGGGCGATCCAACCATTCGGCTGCTGCGCGAGGCTCAGGCCACGGCCCGTCTCCATCACCGCAACGTGGTCACGGTCTACGACGTGGGCACCCGGCGGGGGCAGGTGTTCATGGCCATGGAGTTCGTGCAGGGCGTGACGCTCTCGACCTGGTTGCGCCGTACCCGAAGGCGATGGGCTCAGGTGCGCGACGTGATGCTGCAGGCCGGCCAGGGCCTGGCCGCCGCGCATGACGCCAACCTGGTGCATCGAGACTTCAAGCCGCAAAACGTGATCATTGGCGACGACGGGCGGGTGGTCGTGCTCGACTTCGGCCTGGCTCGACGGCAGCGACGACAGCCGCAGTCGCCGGCCGAGCGCACCGCGCGAGTCCATCCCGCGCCAGCCGGCTCGTCTCCATCGCTCCTGGACCGCGAGGTGACCGAGGCGGGCATCGTCCTCGGCACGCCGCACTACATGTCCGCCGACCTGTTCGAAGGCGGCCCAGGCTCACCGATGTCGGACCAGTTTGCGTTCTGCGTCGCGCTGTACGAGGCCTTGCACGGACAGCGCCCCTTCCTGGGCCGAACACTCGAGGAGCAGGTGCAGCTGGTCGAGCAAGGCATCCTCTCCGAGCGCGGCAAGCCCAACCGCAAGGTCCCCACCTGGCTACACCGGGTGGCCCTGCGCGGCCTCCTGCCTCGGGAGAGCGAGCGCTTCGGGTCTCTGGGCGAGGTGCTGCACGCGATGACCCGGGACCGACGGCGACGTCGGTCCACGGTGCTCGCTGCGCTGGTTGCCGTCCCGCTGCTGAGCGCGGCAGGGGTGGGGCTGTCGTTTGCGCTGCAGCCCGAACCGACGGTGGCGCAGCTCGATCTCGCGGCGTCGTTGGCGACCGAGGCACGGGCGGCCGCGGCCAGCGGATACTATGTGCACCCGCCGGCCGAGGATCCTCAGCAGCCGACCGCCTACCTCAAGATCCTCGAGCTGGAATCGCTGGACAGCGCGGTCCAGGACCGGGCCGGCGAGGTCGCCCGGGGGCTGCGCAATGAGATGGCCGGCGCACTGGTGCGGCTGGGAGACAAGTACTTCGACCAACCGGGTGGGCCGCCGTTCGCGGCCGACTTCTACGCCACCGCGCTCGTGTTCGATCCCAACCACGAGCGCGCACGGCAGCGCTCCGTGCTCACGGCCGGGGAGCTGGCGGACCTGCGTGCCAAGGCGGCATCGGGCGAGTTCTCCGAGGCCGAGCTGGTGGCGGTCGAACCCTTGAGCGTGTTGGCCGAGACCGACGAGCAGGCGCGCAAGGTAAAGGCGCGCAAGGTCATCCGCGGCAAGCGGACGGCGAGCTCCTCGCGGGCGAGGCTGGCCCGCTTGCTCGATGCCGAGACCGCCGCGGCCGTCGACGATCCCAATGCGCTCGCCGTTCGAGCCAGCGGTGAAGAGCCTGGCCCCACCGTCGCAGCCACCCGCGGTCACGACCCCGAGGGCGATCCGACCGTCGACGACGACACGGACAGCACTCCCCACGCTGCGGCACCCACTGCGCCCGCCCTCGCATCCGACCGCGACGTCCTGCGGGACCGCAAGGCAGCCAAGGCCGAGGTCAGCCGCGGGACCGCGGCCCTGCGACGCGGAGACCTGAGCGCAGCCGAGTCTCACTTTCACCACGCGCTCGAGCTCGACCGCAGCAGCGTCCGGGCCCTGGAGGGCCTCACGGATCTGTACTTCGAACGCGGCGACTACAACCGAGCGGTTCGGTTCGGCAAGCGAGGCGTGGGCCTGACCCGCGCAACGGCCGGCTGCAGCTCAAGCTGGGCGACGCCTACTTCAAGGTCC
>JAHZJA010000671.1 GCA_022601155.1 Deltaproteobacteria bacterium
ACGTGCTCGTGCTCGATGCCGGGTCGGACGGCGTAATGTGCCTGCGCGGGCCTGCGCTTCACGGCGTGCAGCTGCAGAACACGACACCGCCCACCGTGCCGGCAACGTACGCGCTCGAGACCCTGCGATGGACACAGGCGTTGATCAGTGTGTCCGCGCGCTCGGGGGCGATCCCGGCCTCCCGCCTGAGCTCGGCCGAGGTCGCAGACCTCGCCCTCTCGGCGGACTGCGTCGTGCACCGCCCCGAGCAGCTTCCGCCCGCGTTGGCGGAGCTGACCGACGCAAAGGCGACGGACTACCGCTGAGCCGCGACGGCGTCATCGCCGGCGCGTTGCGCGGGCGTGTCATTAGTCCGGGGCAGGCCCACAAAGGGAGAGTGTGCCCACCGTGTTCGCAGACTCGCGGTCGATCGTCCACAAGGGCGACGGCCTGACCCTCAGTGCGGCCGCACCGAACGTGTGCAAGATCCAAGGCCCGGGCGGTGCCCCCCTGCCGATCCCGTTCGGCAGCATCAGCAAGACCTCCGACCTGGCCCAAGGCACCCAAAGCGTGCGGATCGCGGGCAGTGCCGTCGCGGTGACGAACTCGCAGATCGCCAGCAGCAGCGGCGACGAGGCCGGGCGCCTGGGCGGGATCATCTCCAACAAGAACGGGGGGGCGCTCAAGTGGCTCTCGGGTAGCCCGGACGTGCGCTTCGAGGGCGAGCCGGTGGTCTGCTACCTCGATATCGCGCTGGCCAACGGCAACAGCTTCAACACCGTCGTCATGACGCCGGGTTCACCCTCGACGGTCGCGGAGCGCACCGAACAGGCCGAGAGCGGTGAGTTCCCTACCAAGGTTCTGGCCTTCAATGTAGAGAACTTCACCGAGGGCAGGCGCCCGAATCACCGGGGTATCAGCTCGCTTCGGGTCGGAGCCGTTTGCGACATCATCGTGGGCAGTGGGGCCCAGTTGGCGGTGCTGATGGAGACCGGTCCCGACGCGACGGAGCCCATCCCTCGCCCCACCGCGGACGATGACGACGCGACGGACCCCTCCCTGGTCGAGCAGCTGCTGACGCGGTTGGGCGATGGGTGGGATGGAGGTGCAACGAGCGTGACCGGGCGCCGCGGTCAGCCCAACTACGATGGAGAGACCTACGTTGCGCTGTGGCTCAAGACCCATGCTCCTGCGGACATCAAGCTCATCCCCATGACCCTGGGCAATTGTCCCGAGCGGCTCGATGTGCGGGAGGCCGTGCAGCTCAAGTACAAGAAGACGGCTGAGAAGAAAGCGGTGCGCTTCGCGGTGGTCCATGCTCCGTCGCCGGGGCACCGTCTCGAGCTGCGCAAGTCCGTGCTCGGGGAAATCGCGACCGCGCTGCGGAGGAAGGTGGACAACAACCTCAATGGGGGCCTGTTGCACACCAAGCTCGACAGCTCCGAGGCGTTCCTGCTCGGCGACTTCAACATCAAGGAGGACGAAGACGTGGGCCCCGCGACCACGTTGATGCACTTCACCAATCACGGCCCCGGAGAAAAGACGACGCTGAGGAAGGGGCGCAACTTGCTGGTCGATCCATGGAGTCAGCCCTATGACCAAGTCTGGGGCTACAAGGGCCATGCGCACGCGGAGCGCTTCGACGGCTACACCTTCGTCCCCTCGGATGACGACAAGCAGCGGCTCGTGAGGCGCCAGGTACAGACCATCCTCACCCTGTGCGCCGGCTTCGGCTTGGGCCGCAGCAGTGACGCTGCCGTTGACAGTACGCACGTGGGCGTCCGCAACGGGTTCTTGGGTGGTGGTCTGGACGCCGCGGTGGTCCCCGAACAACTCCGAGCCGCGTCGAGCGGGGACGACCGTGAGTACGTCGGCCTGGCGACCGTGATGGATGTCGCCAGGCGGCTGGCATTGTCGACCGACTCGGCGCTGAACGTCGAGACCGGACAGGTCTGCAGCCTGACCGAGTTCAACGACAGCGAGGACCTCACCCAGCCGTACCGTGCCATCGCGGCGCTCGGCCACCTCGTGGAGTTTCTCGACAATGCATGCAACGGCCGCGACGGCAACCTCATCACCGAGGAAATCGGCGCCTACGGCTTCGTCACTCCGCCGGTCGCAGATGGGCCGAGACGATCCCGACGACGTAGTGCACTGCTGAGCTGGACGTGGCCGCAGCTGGCGAGGTTGTTCGAGTTCTCCGAGCGTGTGAACACCGCCTTGGCGATGATCGAGCTCGCGTTGGGGACGGGCGAGCACTCGGCGCAGGCACACTTCCGCGCCTTCATCAGTGACCACTATCCCGTGCTCCTGACCCGGACCTGAAGGGGCCAGGGGACCCGACGGCCTTGTCGACGGCTTCGACCTGTCGCGGTCGCCAGCGGGGGGATACGGAGGCCGGGCGCACGCGGTGGACACCGCCCCTTCGGCTCGGTGCGTCGGGTCCATGTCGCGACCAACCTCAATCGCATCGAAGACCCTCGGCAACCGATCTCGCCAACGTCTACGCGGCCATACGGCCCCGCGCGAGCGCGAGTCCATCCCGCCCATGCGTCTGGAACGGGTGCGGCGCGGGGGGGCGGCTGGTCGTCGGGTACGCGCAGGTGGTGGCGAGGTCGGGACCCTCGCCCCCCCCCGGGACCGCTAGTCACGATTTTCGCACTTGGTGACACTACAGCTGGTGGTCACGTAGCCATCGGAGCAGGAGTAGCTGCACGAGTCGTGGGTCGTGTCGGGCCCTCCGGTGCACGGGAATTGCGTGCCCGTGAGCGAGATCAGACAGCTATTGCACTCTCCGGTCCCCACCACCCATGTGGATTGCGTGGTGCAGTCCTGTCCACCGCCTCCACCGTCTCCCCAGCCTCCGCCGCCACCACCACCACCGCCACCACCGCCACCGTCGCCGCCGTCACACGACGTCTCCCACGGATCTTGGCAGTTGAAG
>JAHZJA010000672.1 GCA_022601155.1 Deltaproteobacteria bacterium
ATCCCCCGCACGGAACTGGTGAGGAACACCTCCTCGGCGGCCCGCAGTCGCTCGGGCGCGATCGTGGTCTCGCCCGCGGGACAGCCGAGCTGGGTCGCCAGCTCGCAGATGATCTGACGGGTGATCCCCGGCAGCAGCCCGGTGCGAAGGTGAGGCGTCTCCAGCTGACCGTCGAGCACCATGAAGACGTTGCTCGTGGCCCCCTCGGAGACCGCTCCCTCCGGGTTGAGCATGATCGCGTCCTCGCCCCCCGCCGCGTAGGCCTGGCGCAGGGCCAGGATGTTGCTCAGATAGTTGCCCGACTTGATGGTGGGCGGAAGCGACGTCCCGCTGTTCTTGGTGATGCCGACGATCACCGCCGCCAGCCCGCGCGTGTACGCCTCTGCGTCCGGGAGCTCGAGCGACTTGACCATCACCACCAGCAGCGGGTCCTCCGACTGCCGTGGATCCAGAGCGATGGGCCCGCTGCCGCGGGTGACCACCATCCGCACGTAGCTCTCGGGATTCCCCGTCGCCGTGTGGGTCTGCGCGATCACCTGGGCCAGGTACGCGTCGTCCCAGGGGACCGTCAGGCCCAGGCCCGCGCTCCCGGTGCGCAGCCGCGCCAGGTGGCGACGAAGCTCCAGTGGTTGGCCCCCGGCGGTCCGCATCGTCTCGTAGACGCTGTCGCCGTACAGGAAGCCGCGATCGAACACGCTGATCTTGGCCTCCTCGGGAGGAACCGGCCGTGGATCGGTCGACAAGAAGACCTTGGTCGTCATGAATGTCCCGTCCGTTCGGTACCAGAGCCGACGCCCGCAGGCAAAGGATGAGGTTGCCGCGTGCGTCAGCGCGGCGGCCGTGGCAACGCACGCCGCAGCATCCACACCGCCGTGGCGCCCTCGAGGAAGATCCGCATCGACATCTTGGACTGGCCCCGCACGCGGTCGGGAAACACGATCGGGTGCTCCACGACGGTGAAGCCGGCGACGAGCGCTCGGTACTTCATCTCGATCTGGAAGCCGTATCCCCGGCTGCGCACCGCGTGCAGCGGCAGCGTCTCGAGCACGCGGCGGCGGTAGCACAAAAACCCCGCCGTCAGGTCGCGCAGGCCCACGCCCAACACCTGCCGCGAGTACATCGAGCCCCCGCGGCTGATCGCCATCCGCCACGCGCTCCACCCATCGATGCCGCCGCCGGGCACCCAGCGCGAGCCCACCACCACGTCCGCGTCTTGCTGCGCGCGCTCCAGCATCGGGCCCAGATAGCGAGGGTCGTGGGACAGGTCCGCGTCCATCTCGAACACGTGCGTGTACGCGTGTGGATGGGCCAAGGCCCAACGAAACCCATCGAGGTACGCCGGGCCCAGCCCTTCCTTGCGAGGCCGGTGCAGCACATGGACGCGCGGGTCGGCGGCGGCACGAGCGTCCGCCAGCGCTCCGGTGCCATCGGGACTGTTGTCGTCCACGATGCACACGTGCACGGTCGGTTGCGCCTCGAAGATGGCATCGAGCACGAGATCGAGGTTGTCGCGCTCTTGATACGTGGGCACGAGCACCACCGGTCGAGCACTGGGATGGGTGGGGCCGGAGGTGGACACGGCGAGTACGACCACGACGGGTAATCCCCGTCATGGGCGGCACTATACAAAGAGGTTGCTCGCCGTACGACCGCCCCGATACCGTGGCCGCGGAGGGTAGGACGCATGGGGATACCGTCGAGGATGATGCTCGGAGGGGTTGTGGTCGCGACCGCAGTGGCTGCGGGTCGCAGCGCACACGCAACCGAGACGCCGGGGCTCCATGGGGCCGACCGGGTGGATCACCACCACCGCCCGCCGCAGTACGACGACCCGAACCTCGCGGTACCTCCGGCGTCGGGAGCCGACCCCGACTACCCGCTGGCGGTTGCGTTCGTGCCGGCCCACTCGTCCAACTACACGGCGGGCGGCATCGTCAGCCACGACTTCGTCGTGGTGCACACGATGCAGGGCTACTACGCCGGCAGCCAGTCGTGGTTCCAAAACCCCGACGCCAACGTCTCTGCCCACTACGTCATGCGCTCGGAGGACGGGGAGGTCACCCAGATGGTTCGCCACGGCGACCGAGCCTGGCACGTGGGCAACTCCAACGCGTATGCCATCGGCATCGAGCACGAGGGGTTCATCGACGACGTCAGCTGGTACACATGGGACACGTATCTGAGCTCGGCCCGACTGACCCGCTGGCTGTGTGAGGACCTGTCGATCCCGGTCGACCGCGACCACATCGTGGGGCACGTGGAGCTGCCCAACCAGACGCATACCGATCCCGGCCCGCTGTGGGACTGGGACCTGTACATGGCGCTCATCCGCGATGTGGTGCCCCAGCAGCAGATTCACGGCGTGGTGGTGGACCGCAGCCTCGCCTGCACCATGACGGCCAACGCCGACACGTGGATCAAGGCCACGCTCGAGGACGCCACCGATCTCGGCGACGGCGAGCGCTGCATGATCCCCAGCGGTACGGCGCTGACGGTGCTGCACGCCAGCGACCCCATGGTCGGACACACCCGGTTCCACTTCGACCAAGACGGCTCGCCGTGTCAGGGGATGTTGGCCGAGCAAGGCTTCGCCTGGATCGATGACTTCGACGGGAGCTGCGATCCCTCCTTGGTGGCGGCCGTCGGTATCAGCGTTCAGCTCGACGGTGGGGCCCCGGTGCCCGTCGACGAGGAAGGGCGTTTCGTGCTCACCGATGTCGCGGCCGGCGGCCACATGCTCGACACGATGGGCGATGCCTACGCCGATGGTCTCGTGCCGTTGGACGTGGACGTCTACCCCGGAGCGCGCGTGGTCATCGGGGTCGATCCACTCCCCGACGGCGGTGGCTCGGGAGACGATGACGGCGGTGCGGACGACGGCAACGCGACCGACGGTGAGCCCCCCGGAGGGACCGCCGACGACGCCGGCGGAGACGATCTCCCCAGCGATGGGGGTCCGCCGCCGGGCAGCGAAAGCGGTCAGGACACCCGGGCCCTGCCGCCTGGCTTCGGCGAGGACGACGGCAACGGTTGCGGCTGCACCCACGCAGGGGGATCGGCGCCAGTCGGTAGTGGCCTCGCCCTGCTGCTCCTCATGTGGCGCCGACGCCGGCCCCTCGGTCGCTGAGCGGGAGCAATCCGAGAAATTCCCCGACTGTGCGGCGCAGGCGCTTGTGCGTGTGCTACGCTCTGCGACACGACCCCTCACGGAGCCGTAGTCCAACTTGCGCAAAATTCGTTGCCACTACCCCTCCGCCGAATCGTTCATCGAGGCGATGAGCTCGGCTGGCGAGCCCAACGCACTCCAGGTCTTCACCACCGATGCATTCGAGCCCGGTGAAGAAGTCCTGATCGAGACCTACTTTCCCGGCTTGCCGGGCAAGATGATGATCCGCGCGATCGGCAAGGAATGGCATGCCGCCAGGCCTCGCCTCCGGGTCCGCGCGGGCGGCGTACTTCGGTGTACCGGGACCGAGTGGCGAAAGCTCGAGTTCCTGCAGCAGGTCGGCAGCGGCGACCTGCAGCTGACCGCTCGGCGCCGACACGTGCGTCTGCCGGTCATGGTCGAGGTGCACTGGCGCCGTCAGGGCAACACCGAGTCGTTCATCGCGGCGCTGTCGGAAATTTCCGAGGGTGGTGCGCTGCTGCTCACCGAGCAGCCTCCCGCCGTGGGCGAAGAGGTCATCGTCGAGATCGTGCCGCCGGGAAGCGAGCGTGCCCTCGAGGTGCTGGCGACCGTGCGCAACACCAACAATCCCGATGGCGTCGGCCTGGAGTTCCAGGCGCGCGACATGGGTGGTGTGCACCGGCTCCGCGAGGTCATTCGGCGCCTCGTCGAGCAGTAGCCGCACACGACGTCACGCTCGCGGCCACGCGATCTTCATGACCGGACATGCCTGCGCCACCGGACATGACGCCCCCGTCGGGTGGACCCGCCACGTCGGGCCTTGCCGCGCAGACACGCCGACGTCTGACAGTCGGGCTTGCCGTCGCCACGGCCGCGATCGGTGCGTGGCTGCTGACGCGTGAACCACCGGTCCCACCCCCAGCAACCGTGACGCCCGAGGCCACGGTCGTGGCCGCCGAGCAAACGCCGCCCGTCGCCGACGAACCCGTGCCCTCGGGCCCTCGCGACTGTGCCGACCTGGTCCAACTGGCCGCCGACGGAGGCCCCGATGCCGTGTTGCTGGCATGGCTGTGTCCCGACCGCCCCATCGATGCGGTGACCGCCCGTGCGGCGTTGCTGGCCGCGACCACCGTCGACGAGGCCGCCGCCCTCATCCCCCGGCTGCAGCGGCACCCAGCGCTGCAAGGCATCGCGATCTTGATCGCACAGACACCGGTCGATCCGCCCGCGACCACCCTGCCCAATCCCGCGTCGGCCGTGGTCAGCCCGCTGCATCCTTCGGTGCTGGCCCAGGTTCAGCTGGCCCACACCGTGGTCGCGACCGCAGGCATCGCCCCCGCCGCACGAACGCGGGCGCGGGGCCTGCTGGCCAAGGTGTACCTCCAGGCCACACAACAGCTCGGGCTGAGCATCGGGCGACCCACCAGCGCGCTGACCCGACTGCTGGCCGGACGTGCGATGCACTACGGGCTGGCATTTTGTCTGGCGTACTGGCGCAACCGCGTCGGCGGGCTGGCCCCACTGTTCGCCGAAGTGGAGACCCGTCTGCTCGAGCTGACCCTCACCCTGGAGGCACAGCCCCACCACGGTGACGCGGCGCGGCTGGCCGACACGCTGGAGCAGACGCGCCGGTATCTGCTGCGCGAAGGGCCATCCGCCCGCATCGAGCGGCGCCTCGCCGAACGGATCGGCGTGGCCTGGGGACCCGAACGGCTGCAGCCGCTGCCCAATGTCATCGACCGGTTGCTCGACCTCGGGTTCGTCGACCTGGCCATCGATCGAGGTCTCGCCGAAGGCCGTCGCTCCGGCGGGCCTGGACTTCGCGCCATGGAACAGCTGCTGCGCGACGGCCTGTCGCGCGCAGAGCAACGCGAGTACCTCGCGCGGCTGGAGGCGCGACTGCGACGGACCCGTGCCCGCAAGCCTGGCCCTGCCGAGGTGGGCTCGGGATCCACCCCTCACGCCGCCGAACAGCCGTGGACCCCCGCCGAGACCGTCGCCGACGACGTCGCCGCGTGGATCGAGCGAGCCCCGGCCGAGGCAGGAATCCCGCGTGCCCACGCGCTGGGCCGAGCCTTGCTGCTCGTTCGACAGCGACCCGATGCGTTGCTCCGCGTGTTGGACCGCGCCAACGACGACGCGGCGACGCCCGCCCTGCGTGACGCCGCGCCGTGGCTCAGCGAGCAGCTGCGCGCCCATGACGACGGTCGCCGGGCGTGGCTGCGACGCCAGGTCGGCGCGCACCGGACCGAGCCTTCCACGGCTCCGGCTGACGAGCGCCCCCCCGACCACGTCGAAGAACGGGCGCGTCGACGGCGTTTCGCCCTGGATGTCCGCGAGGCCGATCGCCTCCCCCGGGGCGCTGGCCTGGGTCGCCACTCCGGCTGATCCACGACCCACCTGCGTGTCCGCGAGGCCGAGCCCCCTACCCTGCGGCGCCGACCTGGGCTGCCCGCTGAGACTGATTCACGACCCGCCCCAGATCCGCGACACTCGGATCCCGTCCCCGGCGGGGCTGGCCGGACTGCCATCGTGGCCGGGCCACGGCCGCCGAAACCGTTGGCTCCCCCACTGTTTTCCCGCGAAAGCTGGAGCCAAACTGCTGTCCAAGGGCGCCCGAGCGATCCAGCGCACCCCCAGGGAAGAATAATGACCCGTGGCAACCGTCGACCGCCACAGTAGGTTGAGTCACCACAGGTGACCTCGCGCCCCACGCTAGCTTCCGGAGACCAAGCCCATGTTCGACACCCGCGCCCCGCTGTTCGCCCTTTGCTCCCTCCCGCTGCTCGCTGCCGGCTGCGGCGCCCTCGATGGCCAGGAGGACGCGGGCCGAGGGATGACGGCGCTGACGCGGGTGCTGGGTGTCGCCACCCCGGCTGCTCTCACCGCCGCCAACAACGACCGACCGGACTCCTTTCGCCAGCTGGGCGGGATCGACTTCGATCCCAACCTGTCGATCGACACGGACGTCGACTGCCCCGACGGCGGCAAGCTCAAGCTCGAGGGCAATGCCCAGCTCAACACCGACCTGGGTGACCTCGACGGGTGGAGCGGCTTCGGCAGTCTTGCTCTCGAGTTCGACCTGGACGTCAAGCTACGGCGCTGCAAGGTCGACGGGGTCAAGATGCGCGGTGACCTGCACTACTCGCTGGCCATCGATGTCGACGGCACCGAAGGCTCCGCTTCGCTCGAGTGGGGCTACAGCGGCGACGTCACGTTCCGCGGCGACGTCAAGGGCCGCTGCGAGATCGACATGTTCGCCTCGGCGAGCACGGGCGCCGCCTTCAGCGATATCGAGGTCCGCGCCTGGGCCGGCTCGATGTGCGGCCTCGATGCCGAGGACGTCTCGGACTTCGCGGAGTTCTAGCCGCGCCACGAGGATCGGCTAGAAGCGTGTCCCCGTATCGGTGCTCGTCGCGGGGATGTCTGGACTCCGAGCGGGGGCGGGCTGGCCCTGTTTACTGTAAACAGGGCCAAGCCGCCCCCGGTCACGACGACGATCTCGCCACCGCCCTGCCGGCTCTGCACCCTGCTCCTTGCGGGGACACGCTCCTAGGGGCACTCGACATCGGTCTCGACGACCGCTTCTCGCCCAACGATGGTTGCGATCGCATCGCAGTCGCTACCGTCGAGGCCCGTCTCCACTGCGACCAAGGTGTCGCCGCGGCGGAACGTCTCGTTGGCGACCAGGGGCGCCAGGTCGGCCAGCGGCGTCTGACTGACATCGAGCTCGCTGAGCAGCTCGTGCAGCTCCACCCCCTCGATGCTCGTCAGCGGGTTGCCCGACAGCCGTGCGGTCCGCATGTTCGTCCACGTCGCCACCGTGGCCACCCCGGCCAGCATGTTGTCGCGCGCGTTGATCGTCTCGATGAGGACCAGCGGCGCCAGCGGAGACAGGTCGGTGATCCCGGTGCCGTCGAGCGTCAGCCCCTGAAGCGTAGGGGCCAGCGCGATGTTGGCCAGGTCCTCCGACGACAGCGGCGTATCGGTGAAGTTGATCGATTCCAGCCCAGGGAGCTCGGCGAAGAACGCCAGGTCCACCACCCGTCCCTCCGGGAAGTTGATCGAACGCAGCACCTCACGTCCCGCGAGCGGGCTGAGGTCCTGGGTCTGCTCGTAGCCCCCCGCGCCCAGAGACCCCAGCAATCCCAGGGTGCCCACGGCCGTGAGGTCGGACAGGCCTTCGTTGTAGCGAACGTCGAGGTTGCGGAGCTCGGGCAGCCCCGTCAGCGGCGACAGATCGGTGACCACGTTGAGCGCCAGCTGAAGGGTCTGCAGCTCTCCCAGCTGCTCGACGCCCTGCAAGGAG
>JAHZJA010000673.1 GCA_022601155.1 Deltaproteobacteria bacterium
CACCTCGACACTCATCTTCCCCAGGTCATCGTCGCGCCGTCGCCCGCACCCCGGTCTGGGGGAGGGCTGTCGTGGGCGGTTGTGGGGATCGGCATGGTCGCTGCGGCGGCCCTGGTGCTGGGGCTGGTGCAGCTGGGCCGATCGGACTCGAGCGGTGCGCCCGCTCCCGCGTCAGCGGTGCCTCCCGTGGCTTCGCCGCCGCCCGCCACCAACCCTGCAACCCTCGGTGTGCTCGTGGTGCGGACCACCCCATCGGATGCCACCGTGCTCGTCGACGGTATGCCGGTCTCCGGTCGCTCGCCCTACGTGGTGCGGGGGCTCGGCCCGGGCTCGCATCGGCTCGAGGTGGTACGCGAAGGCTTCCTCGCCTGCGACTGGACGGTCGAAGGCGGGGCGGACAGCGAGCTGTCGGTGGAGCTGTCGCGTCGTGACGTCGTGCTGCTGCTGACGGCGGATCCCCCGACGACCGAGCTTCGGCTGTGGGCCGACGATGTGGCCATCGACATCGGTGGCGACGGGGACCGTCATGCGGTGCGCTGGGAGACCGGGGTGCGGTACCGCGTCGAGGGGGCCGCTCCTGGCTACATCTCGCGAATGGTCGAGCTGGTGCCGTCCTCTCAGGCCGATCAGCAGGTGCACCTGACCCTGGTGCGCGACCCGGAGGCGACGCCGGCTGGGGTGGCGGAGCGGCCTTCGGCCAAGCAATCGTCGGGGTCATCACTGCCCGAACTCGACGATCTGTTCGGCTCGAGCGGTGGCGGGCGGAGCACGGGGCGCGATCCGTCTGAGGGGCGCAGCCCCGAGCTCCTCGATCCGTTCGCCTCGCGCCCCCGCAAGTCGGGCAGCGCGGACTCGCTTCCCCCCGAGGTCTTCAGCAGCAAGGCCGTGCTGCGGATCGGGACCTCCAGCGGGGCCGCTCCCGCGCGCATCTACATCGATGGCCGCTTCGTGGGGGTCTCACCGCTGATGAAGAAATCGGTCGAGCCGGGGCTCCACAAAGTTCGGTGGGAGTGGTCCGATAGCACCAAGCAAGAGCAGATGGTGAAGGTGAAGGCGGGAAGGACCCAGACGCTGCGCGCCGGTTGAAGCATCCTGGCGGACGGTGACGGCGGCGCGTCGTTTCCGAGCGCTCGTTCGTCTTGCCAGTCCCGACCGCCGATCCCATGATGGCGGGCGTCGACATGGCCGAGCCCGCCCCCAAATCCACTGCGCCTGCGATGCGAGCCGGCCTGGCCAGCCTCGCCGCCGGCCGCCCCCTCGACCGCGCTGCCATCGAGGCCATCTTCGACGAGATCATGAGCGGCGCCTGCACCGAGGCGCAGATCGGTGCCCTGCTCATGGGGCTGGCCATCGCGGGGGAGACGACCGCACAGATCGTGGGCGCAGCGGCGGCCATGCGACGGGCCGTGGTGCCCATCGCGACCCGTCACGTCGAGACCCTCGACACATGCGGCACGGGGGGCAGCGGGATTCCCAGGCGCAACGTCTCCACCGCCGTCGCGCTGGCGGTCGCAGCCTGCGGTGTGCCCGTAGCCAAGCACGGCAACCGTGGGGCCAGCAGCCCCAGCGGCAGCGCAGACGTGCTCGAGGCTCTGGGCGTCAACGTGGCGGCGAGTCCGGAGCAGGTGCAGCGCTGTCTCGACGAGGTGGGCGTGGGTTTCTTGTTTGCACCCACGCTGCACCCGGCGATGAAGCACGCGGTCGGACCCCGTCGCGCCCTCGGGATCCGCACGTTGTTCAACCTGCTCGGGCCGCTGACCAACCCCGCGGGCGCCACACGACAGCTGCTGGGCGTGTTCGATCCGGCTCGCTGCTCGGACCTGGCCACCGCCCTCGGAGCCCTGGGCAGCCGCCGGGTACTGGTGGTCCATGGGTTCTTGGCCGGGGTCGAGGCTGCGCCCGATGCTCGTCGCGGCATCGATGATCTCAGCCCCGAGGGCGAGTCCCTGATCGCCCAGTGGCACGATGGACAGCTGACCACCCACGTCCTCACGCCGCGCGACGCTGGGCTCTCACCGACGCCACTGGCCGGGATTGCTGGCGGATCGCCCGACGAAAACGCGGCTGCGCTGGCGGCCCTGGTCGACGGCGCCCCGGGCCCGTATCGCACGGCAGTGCAGTACAGCGGGGCACTGGCCCTGGTTGCGGCCGGGGATGGGGATCTGTCGGGGCTGCCCGAGCATGCGGCCAGGGTAGGGGAAGCCATCGACAGTGGAGCTGTGCGCGAGCTGCTCGACGCCTTGGTGTCCACCAGTCACGCTGCCGTTTGATCGCGCCATCGATGCGTGGCGACGCCCACCGTCGTTGCACGGGAGGGTGGCTCCGAATCGGCCGGCGTTCGCGTCTGCTGGCCCAAAAGAGACCACGGCCGGAGTATCGTCGCCCCATGCGTGGCTTCGTTGATCCCTTCGTCTCGTACGGCCGCGGCCGGCGAGCGCTCGCGGTCGTCGCTCCAGCGATGGCCAGCCTGGCCCTCCTGCTCGCCTCCATGTCGGTGCAGGCCGTCGAGGTCCCCGGGCAGATCGTGCTGCAGAGCGGGGACACGCCCACCATGGGACCCGCGGTGGTCAACATCGGCCCCGCATTCGTCAACGCGGCCAACGAAGTGGGCTTCGTGGGGGAGTTCGACAACGGCGACCACTACGTGTTCGTGGGCAACCAGGTGGTGTGGTCGGGCGCGGACGACATGATGGTGGTGCTCGACGGGCTCGAGCCCACGATGGACAGCAACGGCGCGGGCAACTGGGTCTACGCCATGGATGCCGACGGGGCCGACAGCCTCTATAGCGACGCCGGGCTGTTTGCCAGCCAGGGCGATGCGGCGCCGGACTTCGTCGATTCCTTCTACACGTTCCTCAGCTCGCCCTCGATGACGGCCGACGGCGCGATCTATTGGGTGGCGGGGATCGACACCACGGGCGACGGCACCACCAACACCCGGGCCTTCTACCGCACCCCCGATGGCACCGCTGCCGCCTCCGAGGTGTTGCTCGCGGGCGGTGACATGGTCGGCAATTTCGTGGTCGACGACAACGCGCAGGGTATCGACTTCTCCTATGCCGTCTCCGAGGACGGCGCGCATCGAATCCACCTGCTGGACATGGAAGGGGCGGCCGCGGCGGATGACTTCGTGTGGGTCGACGACGTGCTCGTGGCTCGGGAGATCGATCCGACCGGGCAAGGAGATGCCTGGGCCACCTTCGCGCTGGTGGGGGATCAACGCCGCGGGCAACTACGTGTTCTCGGGCAGCACCGACGGTCCGGGGGCCAGCAACCAGTTCCTCGCCTACAACGCCGACATCGTGGTGCGGGAGGGAGACACCGTCGATGGCGTCGAGATCCTGCAAGGGGGCTCGGTCCGCTTCTTGGCCATCAGCGACCTCGAGCAGGCCGCCTACGCATGGGGCTATCCCACGCCCAACGGCTTTCGCGAGTCGGTGTTCTTCGCCTGCAACGCGGCCGACATGGCCGCGACTTCGCAGGTCGTGTTCACCACCGTCGACGACACGCTCGACATCGACGACGACGGGATCGGTGATTTCACCATCTCCGACGTGACGATCACCGGCCCGACCGACGGTCGGGCTCTGGGCGAGTCGCTGAGCGTATTCGTGGAGGTGGCCCTCGACGACGGGGTCAATCCCACGAGCGCCGCAATGGTCGAGTTCCCCGTGACGTGCTGCGGCAACGGTCTGGTCGATCCGCAGGAGGAGTGCGACGACGCCAATGCGGAGGACACCGACGACTGCCTGTCGAGCTGCGTGGCGGCCAGCTGCGGCGACGGCTTCCTGCAAGACGGCGTGGAGGAGTGCGACGACGGCAACGACGACGACACCGACGACTGCCCGGGCAGCTGCTTGGCGGCGACCTGTGGCGAAGGCTTCGTCCTGGACGGTGTTGAGGAGTGCGACGACGGCAACGACGACGACACCGA
>JAHZJA010000674.1 GCA_022601155.1 Deltaproteobacteria bacterium
GACCCAGACGACCGACGAGCTCGCCCTGCGCCAGGGATGCCTCGACCGCCAGCGCAAGGGGCTGACCGCCATCACCCGCCTGCTCGCGGAGGCCGACGCCAAGACGATCGAGCGCGCGGACGCGATGGTCGCCTCGCTCCCCTCACCCGACGCCTGCGCGGATGTCCAAGCCTTGCGCCGGGTGCCGCTGCCGGCCGATACCGCCACCCGTGAAGCCGTGGACGCCATTCGCGACACCCTGGGCGAGATTCGGGCGCTGCGGGCCGCGGGACGCTACGAGCAGGCGCTACCGCTGAGCCGAGACGCCCGGGCCCGGGCCGACGAGACCCAGTACCTCCCGGTCGTGGCGGAAGCCCTCCTGATGGAGGCCGAGCTGGTCGGGTACTCCGACAATCGGGTGAAGGCCGAGGCGTTGCTGCACCAGGCCGCCCGCGCTGCCACCGAAGCCCGCCACGATGAGGTCTTGGCCGAGATCTGGCTGGACCTGGCCCGTCACATGAGCATCGCGCAATCGCAACACGAGCAGGCGTGGCGATGGGCCGGCTACGCCGAGGCCGTGATCAACCGCTTGGGTCGGCCGCCGTGGTTCCGAGCCCAGCTGCTTTGCACGCAGGGCAACCTGCTGTGGGCCAGCCAAAAGAGCGCCGAGGCACTGCCGCGGCTGCAGTCGTGTCTCGAGCTACGGCGAGCCGACTCCCCCGACTCGTCGCTCATCGCGGCCACGCTGACGCACATCGGCAACGCCCAGATCGACCTGGGACAGCACGAGGACGCCGAGCGATCGTTCCGACGCGCGCTCGATCTGGCGACGGCCAGCCGGGGGCCCAAGCATCCCCAGGTGGCCATCTCCCACAACGGACTCGGCGTCGCGTACTACATGCAAGGCCGTCTCGCCGATGCCGAGGCGCAGTACCAGGCGGCCTACGACCTCAACCTCGAGCTGTTGGGACCCGACAACCCCGAGCTGCTGTACTCGATGGGCAACGTGGCCAACTGTCGGCGAGAGCGTGGGCAGTACGCGCTGGCGCTCGCGTCCATGCGCAAGGTGGAGGCGCTGGTCCGGCGGGCCTTTCCCCCCGAGCACCGCGAGGTCGGCACCACGCTCCACAACATCGCCGAGCTGCTGGCCCTGCAGGACGAGCCCGAGCAGGCGCTCGACCACTATCAGCGGGCACTGCCGATCCGCACCAAGGTCCACGGTGCCACCAGCCGCTGGGTGGGCAACACCCTCACCGGGCAAGGCGAGGTGCTGCTGGCCCTCGGCCGCAACCGACGAGCGCTGGAGTCACTCGAGCGCGCGATGGAGGCCCGCACCGCCGACGCCGCGGGGCGTAGGGTGGACCATGGGCGCACCCGCTTCGCGTTGGCTCGGGCCCTGGAGCGCACCGGGGGCGACATGGCCCGCGCGCAGCGTTTGGTGGAGACCGCTCGCGAGGATTTCACAGAAGTCGACGGCGCCCTCGACGAGCAGCGCCGCGACGCCATCGTGGCGTGGCTGGCCGCCCACGCCCCCAAGCCCTGACCGCGGGCCTTGCGGCAGCGCCGCGCCGGCTGTGAGCTGTCTTCCGCACGCGTCCGGCATCGACGCGTGCCATCGAGTGATCGAATCGGCGTCAGGCCGGTCTACCTCGCCGACGCCGCCCGGAGCCCCAAGCCCAGGACACGCCCCGTCCTGGCCCGGTCGACGTCGCACATCCCCTTTCGAACAGACCGCGCTCGCCATGTCCATCGCTTCGATCCGCCTACGAACCCTGCCTGTCGTGTTGCTCGGTGCCACCCTCGGCTCCGGCTGCATTGCCCCGGAGGCCCACGATTCCATCGCGCTGACCGAGGCGGCCTCCGACCAGACGCGCTGTATCGGGTGCGGATGGGGCCCGCCCATCACCAACACCCACAAGTTCGGCGACCTCGCCGTGCCATCGCTACGCCTCGATGGCGCGACCGTCGACGGCGTGACCCTCACCGATGTCTCGATCGTCGAGGGCTCCACCGTCACCCCGCTGGACGTGATCGAGGTGATCGATGGCGAGCTCCACGGTGCCGACATCAGCGGCAAGGCCTACGCAGGCGCCCAGTTCCAGGGCTCGGTCTGGACCGTCGAGATCGACCACGGCCCCACTGCCGAGGTGCTCGTGACCACGATCTCCACGTACATCCAAGACGGTGACCGGAGCCGCTACGTGTTCGACCACGGACCCACCCTGTCCGAAGCCAAGGAGTCCAACTGTGCCGAGGACCCCGCGACCGGCGAGCGCTCGGCAATCCTGTTCGCGGACCTGGCCGTCGACGCCACCACGGGCACGATGACGTCCGACCCGGGCTCGGTCTATATCGGATGCCTGTCGGGCGCGGTCGGCAAGGCCGCGTACTGGGGCTATGTGCCATGGGCCCACGGGACCGACATGCACCAGGCAGCCACCCGGGTGGTTCGTGCCGACTACTGCGGCGACGGAACTCCCTACACGCTGACGGGTATTCCCTTGCAGCTGTCGGACGAGGCAAACATCCAGAAGTTCACCGAGCCCGGCGAGCTGACCGAAGCGATGTGGGACCACGACGGTGCCGTGTGCATGGGAACCCCGCGCCACAACGCCTATCCGTTCATCATCTGCCCCAGCCGCATCATCCCCGCGTGCAAGCCATCCGATACCCTCGCCGACTGGACCGCCGCGACCCTGTGGAGCAAGCGCTGGGACCTCATCACCCCGGCCACGCTGTAGTCGACCAGCGCCGGGGTGCCCACGCGGCTGCGATGCCCCGGGGCCCACCGCCCGGGGTGAGGCTCGACGTTCAACGCGGTGGTGCCCGCGCTGCCGCAATGGCATCGGGCCCACCGCCGACCGAGTCGGGCCCACCGCC
>JAHZJA010000675.1 GCA_022601155.1 Deltaproteobacteria bacterium
CCCGTCACGATGCAGCGGTCGGTTCGGGTGATCGTCGGCGCGAGCCTGGGTGCGGCGGTGCTGTCGACAGCCGTCGCGATCTACACCGTCACTCGCCCCCCGGTCGCCGTCGCCGTCCCTGACGAAGCCACGCCGACGACGGCCGCCGCCCAGAACTCCGTCGTGGTCACCCCGCCCCCACAACTGCCGGTCGTTGCCACTGCGTCCCCTCCCGTCCCCGCGGCTCAGCCGGTCTCACCGTGGCCCGACCTCGTGCTCGACGGTCTTCCTGCCGAGGGCACGGCACCGGAGTCGATGGGCCAGAGCGTGGGCAGCCCTCGCGACGGCGCCTTGCTGCGCCCCGCTGCGCTCACCCCAGGCCGCGGCTACCTCATCCGCAACGAGAACACGGTCTTCGCCACCAGCAACACCATCGGGTTTCTCGCGAAGGCGATCCGTCACGTCCGACGGCGCCACCGCGGGCTGCACCGCGTGGTCATCGGCGACATGTCGACCCGCCGCGGCGGCCCCCTGCCCGGGCACCAGTCGCACCAGAGCGGTCGCGACGTCGACCTCGGCTTCTACTATCGCGACCGATTCACCGACGGCACGCCCGCCGTGTTCGAGGCCGCCACCAGCGACAACCTCGATCGCGGCGCGACCTTCGACCTCATCCGCGCGCTTGCCCGCACCCACGACGACCCCGGCGGGGTCCGCCTCATCGTGCTCGACTACGGCCTCCAGCGGCTGCTGCGAAAGAGTGCCGCGGCGCGTGGCGTGCCCGAAGACGAGCTCGAGGCCCTGTTCCAATTCCCCCACGGACCCACCAGCCACCACGGCCTCGTACGCCACAAGCCCGCCCATCGCGATCACATGCACGTTCGCTTCGGATGCCCCGACGGTGATCCCCTCTGCCGCGACCCCCTGATCGGTTTTGCGGGGATGGAGCCCGTCATTGCCGTGCCCTCGCCCTGAAGGTGGGCGCAGCGACGTCTGTGTGACCGTGGGCGGGCGCTGGCGGTTCGCCGCCATGCCCGTCCCCGCTCGACGTCGACGGGGCCCGGCGGTACCGGCCTGCCCCTGGTCGACGGACCGGCCTTGGTCCGCCGACAACGACTCCATCCTTCCGCCGCTCGCGGACCGGGGCTCCAACCCCTCGTGGACGAGGGCGGTGCAGACCTACCGTCGACGCACCTGACCTGACCCACTGACGGCCCCCATCCATCCCGGGACAGGCCCGTACCGGTCTCCCGTCGCTTGATCGACCTCGGCCCAGCGACCACGGAGCCACCCCCGGGTCTACGCCGATTGAACCGGCCGTGGCGCGCCCTGCAACCAGGAGCACCGCCCGCAAGTCCACAGGCCAAGCCACGGCCTGCGGTGGACTGGCCCCGCCTCGCCCTACTGCTGGATGAAACGGGCCCGGCCTACCGTCGCCGGAACAGTCTCAGCCCGCGGGTTTACCCGCCGCGGGAGCGGGAGCCTTGCCGTCCGCGGGCGGTGGTCGCCGTGCGGCACGAGCCGCCGCGGCTGCTCGCGCTCGTGCGGCGGGGTCGGTCGGTGGCGCGGCCTTGCCGTTTGCAGGTGCCGCGGGTCGTGCCGCAGCAGGTGCGGCAGCCTTGACGTCGGCCGGGGCCTTCGCGTCGGCCGGGGCCTTGGCGTCGGCAGGTGCCTTCGCCTCGACCGGGGCCTTCGCACCCGCCGGCGTCTTGGCATCGGTGGCTGCTTTGGCGTCGGCCGCTGCGTCCTCACGCTCTGCCTCAGCCGCCCGCTGCTCCCACCGCTCACGCAGCGCGTCGACCCGCTTGGCCTTCTCCTCGCTGGGCGGAATACGGAACCCCGCCGCAGCCAGCTGGCAACGCTGCATGACCGGCTCGGCCAGCACGCCCATCCCCAACGATGCGACGGCGGCGAAGGCCAGCACCGTAGGTGCGCCCCGGCCAGTGTTGTGGCCGATGTCCCGCTCGAGGGGCGGACGGAAGTACATGCTGACGATGAGCCGCAGGTAGTAGAAGGCACCGATCACCGCGTTGATGAGCGCAATGACGACGACGATCCGCAGGACCTCGTTCGAGTGCTCGAACGCGGCTCGGAACACGAACAGCTTGCCGAAGAAGCCGGCCAAGGGCGGCATGCCCATCAGCGCCAGCAGACACACCGTCATGCCCAGGGCCATGCCCGGGTGCTTGACCGCGAGTCCAGACCACTCGTGTGCCGCCGTCGCTTCCTTCTTGTCGCGTCCCAGCCACGCCACGCAGGCGAATGCGCCGACCGTCGCCACGGCGTAGGTCAGCAGATAGAACAGGACCGAGGCGACGGCCATGTCGCCGGCGTTCATGGCCCAGTCGGCCTCGTCGGCCGAGGCGACGTAGCCCTGGGCCGGGCGATCACCGTAGAAGCTCGCTGCCGCGACCAAGCCCACCAGCAAGTAGCCGACGTGGGCGATCGACGAGTAGGCGAGCAGGCGCTTGACGTTGGTCTGGCGGACCGCGGCGAGGTTGCCGACCACCATGGTGATGACGGCCAGCCACGCGACCACGGAGACCCAACCGTAGGGGTACTCGACCATCCTTGGGATGACGAAGATGGCGACGAACAGCTTGAGCAGCGCGGCGAAGCCACCGATCTTCACACCCGCCGCCATCAGGGCGGTGGTGGGCGTGGGCGCGCCTTCGTACGCATCGGGGGTCCACATGTGGAACGGCGCGGCGCTCACCTTGAACAGCAGCGCACCCAGCAGCATCAGCACGCCGGGAATGAGCAGTGCGGCCGGAGCCACCCCGAGGGCGACCTTGTCCCGCGCCATCTCCACCACCGACGGGGGCAGGCCCGCGGGAGCCTCCACCGCCTTGACGTACGGCTGGGCCGCACCCCACTTGGTGAACACGGTGCTGATCTCGTGCGACAGCTGGTCGAAGCCGGTCACCCCGGTCGCGCCGTAGATGAGCGCAATACCCATCAGCAGCAAGCCGGAGGAGAACGCCCCCATGATGAAGTACTTGAGCGCCGCCTCGGGCGACTGCCGCGAGTTCCAGCGCGCACCCACCATCACGTAGACGGCGATGCTCATGGTCTCGATGCCGAGGAACAGTGCGACCAGATCGTTGGCGTGGGCCAAGATCATCATGCCGAACGCGGCGATGAGAACCAGGGCTTCGTGCTCGCCGTACTCGAACCGGTGCGCGCGGCAGTACTCGTTGCCGAACATGATGACTGCGCCGGCAACCACCAAGATGCCCAGGTCGAGCAACAACGAGAACTGGTCGACCACGAGGAAGCCGGAGAACACCTCCACCCCGCCGTCGTACTCGTAGTTGCCGAACTGCATCAGCGTGAGCCCGACCGCGAGCACCACGCCGATCATCGTCAGCGCCTTTTGGAAGCCACGCGTGCCTGGCCGGGCGAACGCGTCGGCCACCAGGTCGATGATCGCCCACAGCGCGACGATCATCATCGGCGCGAGGTGGACCATGTCGATCAACGCTTGGCCCGACATCGAGTTGCTGGCGGCCTGAGCGGCGGCTTGAGCCGCCTCCTGAGAAGCCACGAGGTCGGCCGGGATGGACGGGGGGGGCGCGAACATCACTTGTCGCCTCCTGGGGTGGGCGCGGGAGCTGCCGCGGGCGGTGGAGCCGTGGGCGGTACCTGTCGGCCCGCCTTGGGCTTGGCCATCGCCGTCGACAACCGCTGGTCACCATAGACCCCGGCGATCACGCCCTCGGGGTCGACACACTTTTCGGTGAGCGTGGACAACAGCACGGGTCGCTCACCGAGCGCGTGCTTGATCGACGCACAGCGCTTGAGATTGAAGCGCGCCACCGCCTGCTGCGAGGTCGGATCGATTCGCGCGAGGAACGGCTTGGGATACACGCCCATCAAGATGATGAGCCCGATGATCGGCACGAAGATCAGCCGCTCACGGAGGTTGAGGTCTTTGAGGTTCTCGTTCTTGGGGTTGGTGATCGGTCCGAACATCAACCGCTGGAACAGGAACAGCAGGTAGACCGCGCCCAGAATCACACCCACCGCCGCAATGGTGACGAGCACCGGGGCTTGGATGAGGGTGAGCCCGCCGCCCGTGAACGCCCCCACAAGGATGAGGAACTCACCGACGAAGCCCACCAGGCTCGGCAACCCGGCCGAGCCGAGCATGGCGATCATGAAGAACGCCGTGAACCAGGGCATGACCTTGGCCAACCCGCCGAACTCGGAGATGAGCCGGGTGTGGCGTCGCTCGTAGATGATGCCGATGGCCATGAACAAGGCGCCCGTGGTCAGGCCGTGCGCCAGGCTCTGGTAGGTGGCGCCCGTGAAGCCTTGCGTGGTCACCGAGGCGATACCCAGCACGATGAAGCCCATGTGGCTCACCGAGGAGTACGCCACCAGCCGCTTGGCATCGGTCTGCACGTAGGCGACCAGCGCCCCGTAGATGATGCCGATGACGGCCAGGATCGCGAGCACCTGGGCGCCCTCCCCAGCCGCGAGCGGGAACAGCGGGAACGCAAAGCGCAGCATCCCGTAGGTCCCCAGCTTCAGCAGCACGCCGGCCAGAATCACCGAGCCTGCCGTCGGCGCCTGGGTGTGGGCGTCGGGCAGCCAGGTGTGGACCGGGAACAGCGGGACCTTGATCGCAAAGCTGGCGACGAAGGCCCAAAAGCACAGCGTCTGCGCCATCGGGGGCAGCACCAGCTGGTCCATCGCCATCAGGTCGAAGGTCCACACGCCCCCCGTGGCCTGCCAGTTGGCGACCGCGAGGTAGATGATGGCCGCCAGCATCAACGCCGAGCCCACCATCGTGTAGATGAAGAACTTGAGCGCCGCGGCGACGCGCTGCTCAGACCCCCAGATCCCGATGATCAGGTACATCGGGATGAGCATCAGCTCCCAGAAGGTGAAGAACAGGATGAGGTCGAGGGCGACCAGCGCCCCTATCATCGCCGCCTCGAGGACGAGCATGGAGACGACGAACTCGGCTCCGCGCTTGCGGATCGAGTTCCACGAGCCCCAGATGCAAAGCGGGGTGAGCAACGTGGTCAGCAGGATGATCCACAGCGAGAAGCCGTCGACGCCCACGTGGTAGTTGATCCCGAACTCGGAGATCCACGGGACGTTGGTCTCGAACTGCATCCCGCCCTCGCCCACCACGAAGTTGGTGGCCAGCGGAATGGAGACCAGGAACTGGAGCACACCGAAGCCGATGCCCACGCCGTGCGCGAGCTTGGTCTCGGCCTTGGGCAGCGTGGCCACCACCAGGGCGCCCACGATGGGAAGGACCAACAGTGCTGTAAGGAGATGGTTCACGGCTGACCTCCCATGGGGACACCATCCGGGTTCAGGGCCGGTGGGGGTAGCGGTGGTCGGACGATCTGGCCCCCTTGTGGTGGCACGGCAACGCCTCCGGACGGGTCCTTCTTTTCAGGGCCCATGCGGAACAGCTGCCAGCCGAGGAACTCGATCTTGACCGTCTGCTCACCCAGGGTGCGTCGCAGGCCGAGATCGGGGTCGAGCACGCGCTCGCCTGCCTCGTCCTTCTTGAACACATCGCCCCGGCTGATCGTGGGATTGAGGTAGATGGCGCCGAACAACACGGCGAAGCCCATCAGCAGCACCACCAGGTAGCGGCGCACGTTGCCGTTGTGCCAGCTCTTGACCAGGCTTCCGAACAGCCCAACGGTGCCCGCGACGCCCTGCACGCCGACCCCGTCGACGAGCAGCATGTCGCCGACCTTGTACAGCAGGCTGCCGATCGCCCGGACGGGCTGGACGAACAGGATGTTGTAGATGCCGTCGACCCAGTACTTGTCGTAGCTGGCGCGGTACAGCAGACCCAGCCGCTTGGACCATGCCTCGGCCTCGGCCGAGGGACCCGCCAGGTACAGCTTACGGGCGAACACCCAGCCCGCGATTCCAATCGACAGCCCGATGGCCATGCCCAGCAGCTCGGTGCTGGCCGACACGTGGCCGTCGTGCATGAACTGCTCGCGTACCCCCAGCGTGTACTCGCCGCCATACGTCGACGAGATCTGTGCCGACAGGTGCGTGATGGGCTCGAGCCAGTCGTGCAGCACGTGGGGAATGTGAATGACCCCCTCGAAAACATGCGGCCAGCCGAGCAGGCCGCCCAACGCAGCGAGACCGGCCAGCACCACCAGCGGCAGCGACATGATCCAGTGCTCGCGCACGTAGTGATGCCAGGTGTGGTGATCGCCGCGGAACTTGCCCTCGAAGGTCAAGTAGTACAGCCGGAACATGTAGAACGCGGTGCACAGCGCCGCGAGGATGCCCAGCGACCACAAGATGTAGTTGAGGACCATGTCGCCTTCGGTGAAGACGGCGCGCGTCTCGTTCACGTAGGCGTGCAGCAGGATCTCGTCCTTCGAGAAGAACCCGGAGAACGGGATGATTCCCGCGATGGCGAGGCAGCTGGCGAAGAAGGTCATCGCCGTGACCGGCATCTTCTCCTTCAGCCCACCCATGGTGCGGATGTCCTGGTTGTGGTGGCAGGCCTCGATGACCGACCCCGAGCCCAGGAACAGACACGCCTTGAAGAAGGCGTGGGTCACCAGGTGGAAGATCGCGGCCACCCACGCGCCCATCCCGACGGCCAGGAACATGTAGCCCAGCTGCGAGACGGTGGAGTAGGCCAGGACCTTCTTGATGTCGTTTTGGGTGATGCCGATCGTGGCCGCGAACAGAGCCGTGACGCCACCGATGACC
>JAHZJA010000676.1 GCA_022601155.1 Deltaproteobacteria bacterium
GCGTTTCGGCGGAGCCCGGGTGTCGACGGGTCGTGGCCGCTGCGGGCGGGGGTGACTCGTGGCATGCACACCTACCTCTGACGCCGCCGTTTGGGATCGTCGGCTAGCGTCGAGGGTCGGGGGCACCCGGACACCGACCCTCGCGCGGGCGACGACTGTGTGAGCAAGTCCCATATCGGGTGGCGGCTTCAAGGTTTGCGCGCTTGCGAGCGGGCGCGCCACGATGGGCTGCCTTCGCGGACGACGACTCGAGACGACCCAATATGACGCACCTCAGACTTCATGCGACCCATCCCATCCATTGGGCGATGCTCGGCGCACTTGCGCTCGGACCGGCTTGTGGCGACGACAGTCCGGTCGATCCCACCAGCGGCAACGACAGCACCAGTGGCGACGCGACCACCACGGGGATGAGCACCGGGTCGCTCGATTCCTCCTCCACGTCTTCGGACGATCCCACGACTTCGGGCGGGACGACGACCGACGACCCATCGAGCACGACCAGCACCGACCCCGATACCACCGCGGGCGAGACCTGTGGCAACGGGATGTTGGACGGTGATGAAGAGTGCGATGGCGATGAGCTCGACGGCCAAGATTGCGAGATGCAGGGCTTCGCTGGGGGCGAGCTGGGCTGCGCCGACGACTGTACCTTCGACACCTCGATGTGCGTCGAGGCTGGCTGTGACAATGGGGTGATCGAGGTCGGAGAGGATTGCGAGGGCAAGGACCTCGGCGGTAGCGACTGCCTGTCGCTGGGCTTCGATGACGGCACGCTCTCGTGCGCGGCCGACTGCAGCTTCGATGACTCGATGTGCGAGATGTTCAGCTGCGGCAACGGCGTGATCGAGGGCACGGAGTTCTGCGATGGCCTCGAGCTCGCCAACCAGAGCTGCATCACGCAGGGGCTCGATGGGGGCACGCTCGTGTGTGCCGACAATTGCATGGGCTACGACATCTCGGGCTGCTTCGACTGCGGCGACGGAGTCATTGGAGGCATGGAGCAGTGTGATGGTCTCGACCTCGCGGGCCAAGACTGCACGAGCCAGGGCTTCATGTTCGGCAATCTGTCGTGTGACGCCTCGTGCAACTACGACATCTCGGAGTGCACCAACGACCCCACGTTCTGCTCGTCACCCGGCTCGCAGATCGGTCCCGACGGCGGTACCGTGACGATGGACTCGGTGATCGTGCCCGTATTGGGTGAGTTCGTGACCGACGTCAATGTGTACCTCGATGCGCCGCATACGTTCGTGGGTGACCTGCTCGTCGACATCCGCCATGTCGATACCGATACGAGCCGGACGCTGGTCGACCAGGCTTGCGGCGGTACCGAGGACGTCGATGCGACATTCGACCAGGATGCCCTGGCCTTGCCCGACTGCATGGCCCCGATCGCCATCGAGGGGGACGTGCTGCCCGAGGAGGACCTCGACGACTATGTCGGGATGGCCGACCCGGCCGGGACATGGGAGATCGTGATCACCGACCAGGCGGGCGGCGACCAAGGCACACTCGACCAGTGGTGTGTGGTCTTCCAGACCTCGCCGGTCGATCCCAATGTGTGTGGTGATGGGGTTCGGACCTTTGGCGAGCAATGCGAGGGCGCGGACCTGGGTGGAGACACCTGTCAGACCCAGGGCTTCTCGTTCGGCGATCTGGCGTGCACGCCGGGGTGCACGTTCGATCTCACCGACTGCACCGACACCCCCACGTTCTGCTCCGCGCCAGCCTCGTCGATCGGGCCCGATCCCGGTGCCGACACGGCGAGCACGATCGTCGTGCCCTCGATCGGGCAGTTCGTGACCGACGTCAATGTGACCATCGATGCCACCCACACTTCCGTGGGTGATCTCGAGATCGACGTTCGCCATGTCGACACCAACTCAGTGGTGCGTCTGGCGGAGGGGAACTGTGCGGGGGGTGCCGATGTCCTCGCCACGTTCGATCAAGACGCGGGGGCCGTTCCCGACTGCGTCGCCCCGATCGCGATCGAGGGGCCCGTGCTGCCGCTCGAAGACCTCGACGCCTACGTCGGCCTCGCCGACTCGGCTGGCGAATGGGAGCTGACGATCGCCGACACCGCGGCCGGCAACGGCGGAACCCTCAACGAATGGTGCGTGTCGTTCGAGACCGCGGCCGTCGATCCCAACGTGTGTGGCGACGGCGCCATCACGTTTGCCGAGGACTGCGACGGGGGGAACCTCGCCGGTCAGGACTGTGAGGGGCTGGGCTTCCCGCAGGGCGGCATGCTCAGCTGTGACGCCGCCTGCCAGTTCGACACCACCGGCTGTCAGGGAGCGCAGTGCGGCGACGGGAACCTGGCCA
The DNA here is from genome assembly GCA_022601155.1 of Deltaproteobacteria bacterium. Classification (GTDB taxonomy): domain Bacteria; phylum Myxococcota_A; class Polyangia; order Nannocystales; family Nannocystaceae; genus Paraliomyxa. The sequence continues at coordinate 2,329 of JAHZJA010000676.1, forward strand.
TGGGCGAGGCCTGCGACGATCACGAGATCGCGGCGATGAGCTGCGAGGACTTCGGCTTCTCGGGCGGACCGCTCAACTGCGAGCCGGCGACGTGCGAGTTCGACACCACCGACTGCTCCAACACGGTGACGGCGATCTGCTCGTCCCCCATGTCGGTGATCGACAGTGCCCTGCCCGTGACCAGCGATACCGTCAATGTGCCGGCGAGCGGGCTCAACGTCCTCGATGTCGATGTGTTCCTCGGCATCACGCACACCTTCGGTGCCGACCTCGATATCGTGCTCATCCACGTGCCGACGGGGACGACGGTCAATCTGACCAACGACCAGTGCGGCGGCGCCAACGATGTCTTCGCGGTGTTCAACGACGAGGCTCCGATCCTGCCCGACTGCATCGAGCCGGTTGGGATCGAGGGCAACGTGCTGCCGCTGGGCGCAACCCTGTCTGCGTTCGACGGCGAGCTCGCAGGGGGCGACTGGACGCTGGAGATCACCGACGATGCGGGCGGTGACGTGGGCACCCTCGACGAGTGGTGCGTGTACATCGAAGAGGGCTGAGGACCAAGCGCGGGTGACAGCCCCCGCGTGTGCGGCGTGTTCGGCCTGGGGCCGGGCACGCCGTTCGTCTCTCGGTCATCGCGGCGAGGAGGCTCAGATGACGCCATCGGCCTCGAGCCGCTGCAGTGCCTCGGCACTCAGGCCCAGCCGCTCGCCGTAGATCCGGGCGTTGTCGGCCCCCAGCTGTGCGCCCGCAAAGTGGCTGCGGGGCGGAGTGCGGGACATGGGCGGGACGATCTTGGGGACCTTGACGGCGGAGCCATCGGGCAGCGTGATGGTCTCGAGCGACTCCCGGGCCTGGACGTGGGGATCGTTGCACAGGTCAGCCGCAGAGTTGATCGGGCCGCAGGGGATGTCGGCCTCGACGAGCGCATGCAGCACCTCGGCTTGGGGCCGGGCGCTCGTCCATGCCTCGATGGCCGCGTCGATCCGCGGGGCCTGGGTCGCCCGGCCATCGTTGTGCCGCAGCTGCGGATCGTCGGCGAGCTCGGGCTGGTCGATCGCGAGCATCAGCTTGCGGAACAGGCCGTCGCTGTTGGCCCCCACCACCACGAAGCGCTCGTCGCCACACCGATACGTATTGCTCGGCACGATTCCCGGCAGGGCCGAGCCGGTGCGCTCACGAACGTGACCCAGGTGGTCGTACTCGGGGACCAGACTCTCCATGACCGAGAGCACCGACTCGTACAGGGCGACGTCGACCACCTGTCCCTTGCCACTGCCGACGACATCGCGCTCATGCACGGCGGCCAGGGTTGCGAAGGCGGCGTGGAGGCCTGCGAGCGAGTCGCCGATGCTGACGCCCGTGCGCACCGGAGGGCGATCGGGAAAACCGCTGACGTACCGCAGCCCACCAAAGGCCTCCGCGACGTTGGCGAAGCCCGGTCGCTCGCGATAGGGGCCGGTCTGCCCGTAGCCGGAGACCCGCACCAGGATGATGCGGGGGTCGATGGCCTGCAGCTGCTCCCAGCCCAGGCCCCAGGCCTCCAGACGGCCGGGGCGGAAATTCTCGATCACCACATCGATCCCCGTCGCCAACAGCTGCTTCAGTAGATCGCGCCCGGCAGGCTTGCGAAGATCGCAGGTGATACTGCGCTTGCCCCGAGCCATGCTCCTCCACCACAGGGAGGTGCCATCGACGACCTTTCGCCACTTGCGGAGGGGATCCCCAGTGCCTGGGGCCTCGACCTTGATGACCTCGGCACCGAAGCCCGCGAGCATCTTGCC
>JAHZJA010000677.1 GCA_022601155.1 Deltaproteobacteria bacterium
GAGGACGAAGAACTCGCCGATATCGGATCCACCCAGGCGATCTTCGATCAGATCGTTGCGGCCAAGGGGGGTGACGTCAATCAGGTGGTCTACCTCGGAATCGCCGGGGGCTCGAGCTGCGCGGGACCGTACGGCACCGCCAACGATGCCGTGCAGTCGCGAGGGCTGGCCAACCTGTTCGTCGCGGCGGGGCGCGGGGTGTTCTGGGACCTGTGTATGGGCGACCTGGAGACCGCGTTTCAGACCGCGATCGAAGGCAGCGTCGACGAGGCCTGCCAAGACTTCGTGCCGGAGGGCTGAGCACCTGGCGCCAACTGGGGTCAAGACCCGCTCGATCGGAAGATCGGGCGTGACCCCTTGCCAAGCCGGAGATCGGTCTTAAGCTGTATAGACCGAGGCCTGCGCGCCCGTTGAGTCGTGCCCTACCGGCGTTTTCGACTCGAATCGCCGCGCGCATCCCCGCTACATCCAACGCCCGAGCACAAAGGCGCGGTGCGGCAGGAGACAAAACCCAAACCGCCCATGGAGGCCGCATGCCCGTAACCGCCGTTTCAAATCCTGGTTCCAACTCCAACGCTCCTATCCTGGACCTGTTCCGCCACAGCCGGCGCCCTCAGTGGGGGCTCGCAGTGATGGTGTGGGAGCGCGAAGACAAGCGAGGATTTCGATTCGAAGACGGTAACGAGCGTACGTTCAAGGATGGGTACTACGAGTTGCTCGAGCCCGTGCCCGCGACCGGCGAGGCGGCGGCCGTTCTGGCTCGCCTCGCCGTGCAAGTGGCTCAACATCAGGTGGAGGCCACGGGGGTGCCGGCGGGTCCCTCGCTCACCGAGCTGGTGGCAGTATTCCGCGAGCAATACGCCGACGGATTCAACGACCCCCAGTGGGCCGCGCGGCATCGAGGTGAGGGGAGTCGTCGCCGGGTGAAGCGCCATCGGAACGCGGCGGTCGAGCATGCCGCGACCGCGCTCAGCCGCGAGGCACTCGATGCGGCGCTGGCCGCCAAGGATGCAGCGGGCGTGCTGCAGCGCTTCGTCGAGGTGATGGCCGCCACCGACTTGGTGACGAGCAAGCAGCTCGACTCGCTGCGCAAGGCACCCGCCACGCTGGCCCTGGCTCAGGCGATGCGCGACCTCGTCCACGAGCCCGACCCCGACGGCACCCGGTTCGACGCGGTCCTCAAGCTGTTGGTGGGTTCGCCGGGCGGTCGCCCCTGCTGGCAGCTTCTCAGCGGGATGCGAGCACTGGTCGACCCTCGGCAGGACGTCTGCATTCGACCCAGCGTGTTCTTTGCCGCCATGCAGACCGTCAACCGCGGCCGGGGCAAGAAGGCCTCGCCGACCGGGCCCGCCTATGAGCGGCTGGTCGGGGTTGCCCGGCAGTTGCGCGACCGCTTGGTCGGGCTGGGTGAGGCGCCCCGCGACATGTTCGATGTGTACGACTTCATCTGGGATACGTGCCGACCTGCAGCGGGTGGCGTGCTCACCGAGCTGCGGGCCCGCTGGGCGGCCGAGGCGAGTGCACCGGTCGCGGTCGTGGCGGCCGATGACGCCGCCGATGCCGTCGAGGACACCGCGACCGTCACCCAGGATACGACGGCCACCGAAGACGCGGAGGGTGATGTCGCGGATGTCGATGAGGCTGCGGCCGCGCTCGGGCGGACCATCGAGCAGCTCGCCGCGATGCCGAACGTCGGGCCCACCGATGGGCCCACCGCGACCGCGGCCTAGCCGCTCCCCGCTGCCTCCCGTGTGGAGGCAGCGGGGGCCACGGGCAGGGGACGGTCAACCGCCGTGCCCTGCCCGTTGTGCGTAGCGCCTGCGACGTCCGCCGATGACGATCGCGAGGAGGAACAGCGGGAGGGCGCCGCGGCTGGGCTGCGTGCGGCAGCTACAGCCCACCGTTGCATCCTCGGGGTCGGCGGAAGGCCCCGCGTCCCCCGTGCCCGGCTCGATGCCGGTGTCCGACGCGCCGCCCGCCGTGGTGTCGCCCCGACCACCGTCGGTGCCACCATCAGACGGCGACCCGGTGCCATCGTCGTCCCCCGAGTCGCTGTCGTCGCCACCGTCGTCCGTGGGGTCGGGATCGCCGGGATCGCTGGGATCCGGGGGTGGTGTGCCCGCGCCCGGGGCGAGCTTGTAGAGCATCACGTTGTCGTCGACCGCATTGACCAAGATGTAGATGTTGCGTGCGGGGCTGTAGCCGAAGCGGCCGTAGGTCCCTCCCGAGGCGGTCACGGTGCTCGGGAGGTCGACGTTGTCGGCGGCGGGCGGGTGGACCTCCCAGGTCAGGGTCGCGGTGTCGAGGCTGTAGACGTCGGGGCCGCCGGGCCAGGCGACGATGCGGCCCAGCACGTCGTCGTACACCAGGCCCGGATTGCTCGCGCTACGGATGACCTCCACCCCCGTGGTGTCGAGGTCGACGCCCATTCTGTCGGGCGCGTCGAGGTCGAACATCGTGGCTCGCCCATCGCCGATCTCCACCACCGTGCGGTTGATGGGGTCGAGCGCCATACTGACGTTGTCCCAGTTGTTGAACGAGGGGCGGGCGGTCAGCGTATCGGCATCGACGTCGTAGTCCCACCACCCATGCGCGTGGAAGTACACGTGCGAGGTCACGGGGTCGTAGACCGACTTGGCCTCGCAGTACGGGTTGATGGCGTCGCCGGCCGGGCTGCGCTGCTGCCACTGCGTGCTGTTGAAGTCGAACGTCCACACATCGTCCTGCCCGCAGCCGCCGATATCGCAATCCCAGGCGCCCCCCGAGGCGAACAGCTGACCTGCGTGGGCGATGTACGTGACTCCCCCGTAGGTGTGGCGCGAGGTCGGGGTGCCGTCGGCATTGGCAACGGCGCAGCGATTGGGATCGACGGTGGGGTCGGTCAGTCGATTCCACGTCAGCGTGTCGAGCTCGAATGCGTACAGCTCATTGCCCCCGTATCCATTGTGACCACCGCCCCACACGATCAGCCGATCGCCGTGGATGTCCATCGTTCCACCCGACCACGCGGCCACCACCGCGTCGACCCCGAGGTTGCGCTGGTAGCTGTCGTAGGAGGCTGACGCGTTGCCGTTGAAGTCGGCGTAGTCGCTGGGCTTCTTCTCGGCATCGATGAGCGGGGTGTTCGCGAGCTCGAGCCAGTGCCCGGGCTGAAGGTCTTCGACGGGGCCCGCCGCGGCGGGTGTCGCGATGGACAGGACCACGGCGGTGGCGACAGGGATGAGGCTCTTGCAAAGCATGGCGGTTCGTCTTCCTCGAATGGGCTAGTCTCGACTTTGGCGGTTTTCCATGGGCCACAACGCCGTCAGCGGCAGCTGCCTGGCGAGGCTGCGCTTCGAAGGCACATCGGGTCATGCGTCGAGGAGCGAAAACACTGCCAGAGCGGTTGGGGGCGGTGTTATGGCGCGTGGAAAACCGCCAAAGTCGAGGCTAGTGGTCCGTGGTGGAATCTCGCGTGGCCGTGACACCGCCCGCGCGCCCGTACCTTCGGGGCTCGTCGGTTGTCGACGCCCGGCGGGCGCCCCTGTTCGCGGCTTGGCACGGGCCGCTCCACCACGGGTGGCTACGGCACTGCGATGTCGTGGGTGGAGACGATGACTTCGTCGTAGAGGGTGTATGTGTCTTCGCGACTGGGATCGGGTTGCTTGCCCGTGTCGTACGGCAACAGCCACAGTGCGTCGTAGCTGCCGCCCTGGTCCTCGCCGATGGAGACGCCGTTGCCGTTGGCCGGATCCTTGTCGTGGATGAGCGTCCACGCCTGCGCTCCTTCCCGCGCGGCCCACACCTGAATGAGCGTGTCGTTGGCCCACTGGGCTGGATCACCCGAGGTTTCGAACGTCCCGACGACGACCCGAATCTTGAAGCCCATCCACTCGTCGGGGGCGTAGGGAAACTCGCCTCCAGCCGGGTTGGGCCGACCGTCCGGTGCGCCCTGCTGCGAGTAGTAGGAGTACAGGCCGCCGTACCGAGCCCAGACCGACGCGCAGTCATCGGCCGCACCGCCGTGGTCGATGGCCGCCTGGAGACGAAAATCATAGGCTGAGCAGGCATTGTTGGAGGCCTCGTCCCAGCCTCGGAACTGGCCCGCCCGGTTGCGGTTGTAGCCCTGCGGGAGCCCGCGATACCCCGCGTTGTTCATCACGATCTCGTACAGCTGGTTGGAGCCGTACGGTGGACTCTGCGAGACCCCGTTCATCGAGGCCGCGTGGCGACTGATGATGGATTGCTTCCATCCGCCGCCGCCCAGGAACTGATGCGAGGCGAAATAGGCGGGCACGAACTGCCGATACGAGACAAAGAACTCGTCACCGGTAGAGAACTCGCGCTGGTCGTCCGCCAACCACCGAGACCAATCACCCGATGCGGCGCCGTCGCTCGAGGTGATGTCCATTCTCAGGCACCCCTCGCCGGAGGCCTGACCCTGTTGATCCCAGCTGACGTGGTCTTGCGTCGCGCCAGCAAGCCAATCGGTGACCTCGGCCTGGGTGTCGAAGCGCGTGGCCATCACCACCCCTGGAGCAGTCGAGCGGGCCTCCCACCCGGTGGCATCGGGCGGGGCACTGCCACTGGTCGTATCGTCGCTGCCGTCGTCCGGAGAGCCGCTGGAGTCGGACATGCCGCCCGACGTGTCCCCGTCATCGCCCGAGGAGGTATCGGCGGCGGTGGTGCTCGTGGGGTTGTTGGGGGGCAGCGGGTCGATGCCATCGTCCCCAAGCGGTGTGGGATCCTGGCCAGTGCATCCGCACAGCCACAGCATCACCACCCCCGTGCATCGATGCACGCGTGCGGTCGTCATGCACCCTGTTTCCCACCGCGATCTGGTTTCGTTGGATCAGATTCGAAAAGCGTGAACAGGCTGGTCGACACCGTTGCAGATCAAGAAGCTACCGATGGCGGGGGCCCATCGCCACGACGCAAACACCGGGGTGGTGCGGGGTTGGGGGGGTGGACCCCCGAGCACGTCCACCGGATCCCAGCGCCACAATCCGGTATCCCAGGGCATGGAATCGGCGGGAGGTGTCAGCGTGCGGATGTCGTTGCCATCGCCCGCGTACCAATAAAAACGCCCGCGCTCGGGGACCCACTCGAGGCCGCCGCCGCTGCGTGACGGCGCCGCCCCTTCCCACTGCAGCTCCACGGGAGGCTGTTGGGGAGCGCCGAGGTTGGACGCCCACAGCCGGTCGGCTCGGGCGTCGACCACGACATAGAGATCGTCGTCGGGGTCGATCGCCGCGACGGCATAGAGCTCCACGGGCAGCGATGGTCCGGGCACGACCACACCATAGCGGCCGTCGGCATCGGGCCCGGGCGTGGGGTCGTAGGCAAACAGGTTGCCGCCCTGCGAGTTCGCCCAGAAGATCTCACGGGTGGGATCGTAGGCCGAGGCACCCAGTCCGAGTACATGCGGGAGCAGGGCCGTACGCCGCCACCCTTGGTCGAATCCGAACATATGACCGGCGCCGTGCCCCGGTCCGGCCAGGGTGGGGGAGCCGAGGAGCACCACCACAGAGTCCGTGCCCGGGTGGTACTCGAGCAGGTCGTTGGTCTGCAGGGGAACGGGCGACCCGTCTTGGAGCTCACCATTGTCCGCGTCGGTGACCTGTGGGTCGGGGACGGGCTCGGTCTGCCGCTGCCAGGTGCGCGCAGCCACGTCGTAGGCATACAGCTCGTTGCCGTAGTAGCCACTGCCCCCACCGCCGCCCCAGACCAACAGCGAGCCCATGGAGCCGCGTGTGGTCGCAAAGGCGGCGCTGTTCCATGAGTCGACCAGGCCCTCTTGTCCGGCCGCACCCGACCACGAGCACGGAAACACCTCGCAGGGATCCACATCCGACAGCGTGTTGAGCGAGACCTCCGACCACGAGCCGGGCGGGGGGACCCACGGAGGAAGATCCAGCGGAGGGGCACCGGTCGGTGCGGTCGTGTCTTCCGACTCGCTCGCTCCCGCGCTGCTCGACGCACCCTGGGTGCCATCCCCCACTGCGCCGAGCACTGCGTCCGCGGTGCAGCTGGTCGAGATCAGCGCAGTCGCAAGCGCTGTGCTAAGCCTCGTGGGGTTCATGGTGAAGGGGTCGATCGTAGCTGCGATCGTGGCGGCGGCGAGTATCGCAGCGCCCGCGCCCGACCCACAAGCGCAGCCACCGTTCGGGTTGGAGCAACCGCCGTTCGAGCTGGAGTGGTTCGCGCCGCCGCCGTGCCCCAGCCAAGCGGTGGTGTCGAGTAGGATCGAGCACGCGCTGGCCACGTCGGTGCAGCCCGGCGCGCCAACCGTTCGCGCGCGCGGTCGCATCCAAGCCAAGGACGACGGGTGGGAGCTGACGTTGCTCATTGCCGACGTCACGGGCGACCGCAAGGTCTACGCCCGCCGCTGTGACGAGCTCGCGGATGCGGCGGTGTTCATCATCTCGGTGGCCATCGATCCCACGTTGATGGGAGGGCCCGAGCCGAGCCCTCCGCCCGTGGTCCACACGCCCGAGCCCGAACCTCAGCCCGAGCCCGAGCCGGTCCCCGCCGTGACGACCCCGGAGCCTCCATCGGAGTCCGAGATCACATGGCTCGGTCGGATCGACGCGGGGCCCGACAGTGGGGCGATGCCCGGGGTGGGCGGTCACCTCGGCGTGGGGCTCGGACTCCAGCGCCGACATCTGCGGCTGGAGGCGGGTGGACGCATGCGTCTGCCCCAGACACTCCGGCTGTCCTCGCACCCCACCGCCCGAGCGCGGTTCACACTGGGGCACGCCGATGTACGGGCGTGCGCGGTCGTGTTCGCTGGCCGGGTAGAGTTTCCCCTGTGCGGAGCTGTGGAGCTGGGTGCGATCCGGGCCACGGGGATCGGGGTCGAGCGAGGCACCACCGCGCACCGACTGTGGAGCGGGGCGGGGGTTTCTCCGGGCGTGGTGGTGCCCTGGGGGCGTTTCGCGCTGCGGGCGGGGTTCGACGTGACTGCGTTGCTGGTGCGGCCACGGTTTTCGATCGATGGGGGCGGGCTGGTGCATCGCCTGGGCCTGGTGCAGGCCCGGGGCTTCATTGGGATCGAATTTCGCCAGCCGCCAACGAAACGGGGCCCCCGCGGGAAAAGGAGGGGTGGTGAGTAGCTCCGCCATCGGGCGCGAACAACGCCCGCTCGCTCCGACGCTCGAGGTCGCGTACCGCATGCACGTCGACGACGTCTGGCGACTGACGCGATTGCTGGGGGTCGACGACGCTCACCTCGACGACGTGGTGCACGACGTGTTCTTGGTGGTGCAGCGGCGGCTACCGGACTTCGATCCCACGCGGTCGCTCAAGCACTGGATTACCGGTATCACCCGCAACCTCGTGATGCACTATCGGCGCTCGTTCGCCCGAAGGACGAAGCGCCTGGCCCTCGTGCAACCAGCGGTCGATACCCACGACGCGCCCGATGACCGGGTGGCCCGCGCCGAGGCGGGGCAAGCATTTGCGACCTTCGTGGAGGGATTGGACGACGCCAAGCGCGAGGTCTTCGTGTTGTTCGAGGTCGAGGACCTCAGCGCTCGAGCCATTGCGGAGATGACGGGGATCAACATCAACACCGTGTTCACTCGGCTGCGCGCCGCCCGTGAGCAATTCGAACGCTTCATCGCGGCACGGGAGGCCGTTTGAGCATGAAAGACCTCAGCCCATCTGCGCGAACGATGATCGACGAGGCCCGCCGATCGCTGCGCCCGACCGACGGGGACCGCCGTCGGATTGCCGATGCTCTGGCGCGCTCGGCTGCGACCGGGGCCGGACCGAGGCTGCCGCAGCTGGTCGATGCTGGCGAACCGGCCGACAGCGCCGAGACGCCCTCCCGACGGCGTACGGTGGTGGTGATGACGGCCGTCGCCGTGGTGCTCGGGCTCGCCGCGATGGCGATGATGTGGTGGGGCCCGATGGGCCTGCGGGTGTGGGCGGCGAGCGCTTCGCCCGAGGATGCCGCGGCGTATGAATCGCGCAGCCCCGCGCCCGAGGGCTCTGCGGTCGAGCGCGAGCCTCCGCCGACCCGGAGTCCCGCGACGCCGCAGGTCGAGCCAGCCCTCGTCGAGGCCGAGGTTCCCGAGGTTCCCGAGGTTCCCGAGGCAGAGGTTCCGACCGAGGTACTCCCCGAGGAGCCCGCCGAAGTGGCCACGACCGGAAGTGCTCGTGCACGGGCGGGGCGCCCCAGCAGACCGGCGGCAGGCGGGCTGGCGGCCGAGCTCGCGTTGCTCGAGCGTGCCCGCGCGGCGATGTCGTCGGGGCGGCACGGGGAGGTCGTTCGTCTCGTCAAGCGCTACCGCGCAGCCCATCCGAAGGGGTCGTTCAGCGAGGAGGCGGCGGCCCTGCGGGTGCTCGCGCTGTGCGAGTCCAAGCGCCAGGGCGCACAGAAGGCCGCCCTGGCGTTCGCGAAGCGCTACCCGGCGTCGCTGACGATGCCCCGCATTCGTGCATCGTGCGATCTGTGATTCGGCGACCGGCCCAGGAAGGATGATGGGCCGCAGTCGCCGGGTCAGGCGCATCGTGGGGGGTGTGGCTCGGCCCACGACCGACCGCCTTGGGGCCGACGGTGAGCGGTTCGTCGTCCCCGCTGGGAGAACGCCGAGCTTCGTGCGGGAGAGCCACGACGCGTCGACCACCGCTTCGGGTAGTCCCTTCGCCGGGGCGATCGCGCTGATCGTGGTGGTCTACCGCTGACGAGCCCGAGCCTCCAAACATTGCGTTCGTTCGCACCCGCGCCGCGGCGGCGTACAATCCAAGGGTGGACCTCCGAGCTTCCGGCCTCCGCATCCGCCCGCTCGTGGCCGCCGACGCCGAGCCGTACGGACGGCTGCTGGCCGACCCTCGTGTACACCCGTACGTCGTCGAGGACGGTCCGGTCGCCCCCGCGGAGATACCCGCCCGGATCGCCCGCGCGGTCGAACGAAGGGCCGACGGCACGGGCGCGATGTGGGCCGTGACCTACGAGGACCGCTTCGTCGGGTATGTGGCCCTGCACGGACTGGGGCAGCCCAAGGTGGCTATCAGCTATGCGACAGCCACCGCCGACCAGCGCCGAGGCTTCGCGCGTCGGGCCATCTGGGCCGTGTTGGCACGGGGCAATGCCCATGGCTTCGAGGAGGTCGAAGCCCGTACCCACCTCGACAACCAGGCCTCGGCCGCGGTGCTCTCGGCGGTGGGCTTCGTCGAGCAGGAGCCCTCGGTGTCGCCCGCTCGCCGTGTGTTCTTGTGGCGAGCATCTGCTGCCGTCGCGGCGGCCCGGGCGTTTGCGGCCGCTCTGGACATCGGTGACTGGAACGGCGTGCGCGAGCTCCTCGACCCCGCGTGTGTCTACGATTGTCGAGGGGCGACCACGATTGGCCCCGAGACGATCGTCGCCTCCTACGCCGAGATCGACACGTGGGTCCACGAGACGTTCGAGGACGTGGCGTACGAGAGCACCGTCGAAGGCCGTACGCCGAGCCAGGCGCTCATCACCTTCCGCGATCAGATGTCCCATGGCGTGCACCGACTCGACTTCCGCTGTCAGCAGCGGATCGAGATCGATGCGAGCGGGCGGTTGGTGCGGATCGACCACATCGACCTGCCTGGCGAGCGCGAGAAGGCCGATCGATTCAATGAGGCGTGCGGTGTGCGACGACCTTGATCTTCGCGGGGGAAGACGGGGCGGGGCCAGCTCGGCGTGCTCGGTTCCCCGGACGCGCGAAGGTACTGCGGGGTTCAGCCCACGCCGAGGGCCGCGTGTGGCGTGTCGAGGGCGCAGCCCCGTGGGCGGAACCGCAGGCCCGGGCCGCAGCGGTGAAGTACAGCTCCCGCTCCAATGGGCACGCGCTACGGGCAGCTGGCCCCGGTATTGCCGGAGATCGTGCTCACCCCAGCCCACCCTGCGGCAGCCTGGTCGCTGACGAACGTCTCGGCGTCGCAGGTGTCGAGCGATGGGTTGTCGGTGATCGTGATGGCGCCCGCGGTGCCCACCGACCACCCACCATCCAGGGTGTCGAGGTCGTCGTTGGCGTCGAGGACCAACGCACCGACCGACAGCGCTTGCGGTGTGAGGTGCGCGAGCTGGTGGATCTGGGTGTCGTTCAGCGTGAGCGTGCCGCCGACGGTCGCCAGAGAGTCGAAGAGGTCTCCGATCGGAGCGTTTTGTATGCCCGTGATGGTGAAATCCCCCGTGACGGTGTGGAGGTCGGCGAAGCCAGTGCTGGCCGGTCCCCAGAACCCTCCGGTCAGCGCAACGTTGCCGCCCACGGTCTCGAGGGCCTGGAACATCCAGCTCACGGTGTAGCCGGGCTCGAACACCAGATCGGTCCCGATCTCGGTGAGGCTCGCCGCGAATGCGCTGCCCGAGACATCGCCAGTGGAGCCGATGATCGACAGACTGCCAGCATGCGTGGCCAGTGCATCGAGACCGCCGAGGTTGTAGTTGACGCTGTGGACGTCGATGCTGATGTCACCGCCAACGCTCGTGACCGCGTCGAGTCCGATGTCGATGGTGGGACCCGGCACGGTGACATCGTCCCACTGTGCGAAGACATCACCCCCGACGGTGGTCAGGGCCGGCAGGTCGATGTTGCGCAGGTAGTCGGGCCCGGCCCCCGACCAGTTGAAGTCGAGGGTGAGGTGCCCGGTGACCTCGACCAGCTGGGGCAGCTCCACATCGATGAACCCACCCAGCGGCACCTCGAGGTTGCCGTCGATCGTCTCCACGCACGCGTAGGTGGACAGGTCGGCCACGTCGCTGATGACCACGTCGCCCACATGGACGATGCCGGGGGGGCAGGGGCAGGTGGACACAGCGGGGGCGGTGACGCGAACGACCGGGGAGTCGGGGGACTGGCAGTTGCCCACGGCGGTGGCCAAGTCGGCGCCGCCGATCACTTCGGCGAGAGCACACTCGACCCCGCTGACGGTCCCCGAGGTGGCCGCATTGTCGAAGGTGATGAGCGCCACGCCCCCCGCGATTCGGCTGCGAACGAAGGCCTCCGAGCTCCCACCGTTGGGCGTCCAGCTCGGGACCTCGGCGTCCGTGCTCCACGCGTACAGCGAGACGCCGGCCACATCGAGGCTGGAGGATGCCGACGTTGCCGTGGCGATCTCGACCCAAGGGCCGTTGGCCGAGGCTGAGGCCTCCACGCTCACCGCTTGGCTGGCACCCAGCGTGTACCCGGCGAAGTGCAGCGTGTCGTCCACCCCGCACCGATCGCTGACGTTGGCGGGCGCCGTCATGCAAGCGACAGACAGGATGGACGACGCGAGGAGGACGAACGCAGCGCGGGGCATCGGCACGGGACGTCAAGAGTCCCGCCGATGCCGAGCGGATCACGATCGAATCGTGAGTTTAGGCCCGGGCGGTCTGGGGCCGTTCGCGAGGCTCATGCGCTGCGACGGCGGCGGACGAACAGCCCGAGCGCGACCATCAGCCACCACAGCCGTCCCTGGCGAGGGGGCGTGGTGGTGCAGTTGCACGGCGAGAAGTCCGGGGGGGGGATCACACCCCCGTCTGCTCCCGTCCCCGAGTCGTCGCCGGTCGCACC
>JAHZJA010000678.1 GCA_022601155.1 Deltaproteobacteria bacterium
GACATCGGGCGTGACCTCGGCGCGGAGCGCCACGGGCTTGTCATGCAGCTGTGGCCGGTGAAAGTCCACGGTCTGCCGCACCAGGCCGCCCAGATCGGCCTGCGAAAAGTGCAGCCGGAGGTCGCCGGACTCGATCATCGAGATGTCGAGGATGTCGTTGATGAGCTCGAGCAGCTGCTTGCCTCCCGCGCGGATCAGCCGAACGTCTTCGTCCTGCGACTCGCTCAGCGGGGAAGGGGTGCCCTCGAGCAGCAGCTGGGTGAAGCCGCCGACCACGTTGAGTGGGGTGCGGAGCTCGTGGCTCACCGCGTTGAGGAAGTCCGACTTGATGCGCTCGGCGGTCTGCGCCTGCTCGAGGACGGACTCGTAGCGGTGCAGGTCGCGGTCCAGCCGACTGCGTAGCGCCTCGAGGTTGGCGACCAGCTCGCCGACCTCGTCGTCACGGGTGACCACGATGGGCGTCGCGGTCCCGGGATCATCCTCGTCGTCGCTGCGCTCGGTCGAGGGGGGTGCCGGCTCGGCTTCCTCGGAGTCCTCGGCGTCTTCGGAGTCCCCGGACGGACGCTGGCTCGAGCCCACCTCCAGTCGTCCTGCCACCGACAGGATGTCTTGGCCGGGCCCCTGACCGAGACTGGCTCCGGCGAGCGCGGCCAGGCCAGGGAACACCAGCACCGCGACGCCGGGCAGGAGCATGGAGGCGTCCAGCGATGACGGTTCCCCGAACCCGTGGATGATCGCGCCCAACACCAGCAATGACGCCGCGAACGCGGAACCGGCGAGAACCCGAACGAAGGTGTGCCCGAGCATCGGCGGTGCAGCGCTGCTCGCCCGAGGGTTGCGTCCCCCAGGGGCTCGGATTGCGAACGCGTGGAGCAGGCGCTTGGCGGGCAGGGCCACGATGTAGGCCGCGGCCCAGGTCGAGCACAGGGCGGGGGCGATCGCCACGACCAGATAGACGGTCGAGCCCTCGAGTACTTCCGGTGGCAGCATCAGCAGCGCGAACACCAGCGTGGCCACGGGCGGAACGCTGCGCTGGGCCTGGGGGACGGCCCGCGTGACGTCGGCCGGGTCGGCGTATTGGCTGCGCAGGTAGAGCGCAGCGAGCTGCGCGAGCAGGGTCGCCAGGACGGCCAGGCTCGCGACCTCGCGTCCGTGCGGGACCCCGGGGCGCCCGACCGCCAGCACGAGGGTCAGCATCACGTGGGCGAGGCCGAAGTGCACCACCCCGCCCACCCCGACCACGGCCAAGGCACGGACGAAATAGTCCGAACGCGCGTCGGACGGGGGGGCGGCCATCGCGGTCAGGGTAACAAAGCACCCCCATCACGTGCCGAGACGGAGGCAGGCCGCACGAAAAACGGTCGCCTGCCCCAGGGGGCGGACGACCGTCTCGATTGCCGTGAGCCGGCGAGGACCGGGTTCAGCCGGCCTTGCGGGCCTTGATGAGCTCGACGAGCGCAGGCACTGCGTCTTCCCACTTGGCGACCAAGCCGTAGTCGGCGACCTGAAAGATCGGCGCCTCGGGGTCCTTGTTGATCGCGACGATGGTCTTGCTGCCCTTCATCCCCGCGAGGTGCTGGATGGCTCCCGAGATCGCGACGGCGAAGTACAGGCTGGGCGCGACGACCTTGCCGGTCTGACCGACCTGGAGGTCGGCGGGCACCATGCCCGCGTCGGTGGCGGCTCGGCTTGCGCCCAGAGCACCGCCCAGCAGATCGGTGAGCTCCTCGAGGACCTTGAAGTTGTCCCCCTCGCGCATGCCTCGGCCGCCGGAGACGACGACGTCGGCCTCGGTGAGGGCCGGGCGGGCGCTCTGCGTCTTGGCGATGCCGGAGACCGAGACGCCCCGCTGGCTGATCTCGGGTGCGGCCAAGGCATTGGTCGCGGCTGCAGCCCCACCAGGCTCGGCGGAGGCGAAGTCGCTCCCGCGTGCGGTGAAGCCGAAGACGTCACCGGTCACCGACAGGTGAGCGATGGCGCGGCCCGCCGAGATCTCGCGGGTGAAGGTGCTGGCGTCGACGACGGTGGTCACCTCGGGGGCGACGGCGACGTCGAGCACGGCGGCGGCACGGGGCACGACCTCGCGCAGGGTGGAGCTGGCGGTCCCACCAAATGCGGTGATGCCCAGCTCGCGCACGGCGGCCACGACCGCATCGGTCCACGCTTCGGCGGTGAACGGATCGAGCAGCGCGTGCTCCATCGTGTGCACCGTGGTCGCGCCGTAGCCTCCAGCGGCCACTGCAGCTGCTGCGGCGCCGGGTGAGGCACCGAGCACCAACAGGTGCAGCTCGCCGCCGGCCTTGGCCGCCAGCTGCTGTCCGGCCGTGATTCCGGGCAGCGCGCTGGCCTTGGGACCGCTGGCGTCCGTCTCGACGATGACGAGTACCTTGCTCATAGGACCTTGGCCTCCGTGCTGAGCTTCTCGATCAGCGCTTGTGGGGATTCGACCAGCTGACCCGCCTGGCGGGCTGCGGGCGCAACGACCTCGGAGTACGTGAGCGCCGCGGTGGGCTCTACGCCGAGATCACCCGGGGTGTGGATCGCGACCTTCTTGCGCTTGGCCATCGTGATGCCACGCAGCGAGGCGAGCCGCGCCCCGTCCTGGTACTTGTGGTCATCGGGCGTGACGCCGTTGTGGACGCTGGTGGGCAGGACGATCCGAAGATCGACCGAGACCACCGACGGCAGCGGAACCTGCTTGGTCTCCACGCCGTCGTCCACCTCGCGACCGACCGTCAGCGCCTTGCCATCGCGGTCCCACGACATCGTGGCGGCGAAGGAGCCCTGCGGAAGGTCGAGCAGCCCGGCCACCCGCTGGGCGACCTCGTTGCTCTCGGTGTCTTGCGACAGCTTGCCGACGATCAATAGATCGCATTGCTCCCGCTTGAAGACCTCGGCGATCAGCTTGGCGATGCTGCCGCTGTCCATGGCCGTGTCGTCGGCGTCGACGATGACTCCGCGGTCGGCTCCCATGGCCAAGAACTGCGTCACGTGCTGACGCTTGTCCTTGGGGCAGACGCTCAGCACGATGACCTCGGCGAGACGTTCCTTCTTGTTGCCGGTATTTTCGGCGAGTCGAAGGGCGGTCTCGACGGCGTACTCGTCGAACGCATTGGGAACCCACTTGACCGACGACGTGTCGATCGCGCTTCCCGCAAACTTGAGGTTCTCGTCGGGATCGGGGATCCGCTTGACGGTGACCAGGATCTTCACCAGCACAATCTCCTGTAAAGGGTGGTGTGCGGCGGCTTATCGCGTGGGTGGGCCGACCTGTCAACGCGAGGAAAGTCCGGGCGGCCGCGGCGCGGCCCGGCCCCGGCCGGCGTGGGGGTGGGCTAGGACCGAGGGTGGACACGGCCGGGCACTGGGCGCGGCGACCGTCTTGCGACGTCGGGGGCGCGTGCGCTAGCCTGCCGGCCCTTGCGACGCGTTCCTCAGTTCGTGATCGGCGCCCTCGTCGGAGTGCTTGCGGCAGCCTGTAGCCCCGCCTGTACCCCTCCGGAGGCGAAATCGCCCGGCACCGACCAACCCCGTGGTCCCAAGGCCAAGGGCAAGTCTGCAGATGGGCCCTCGGGCGATGGTGTCGGCAAGAAGGCCGCGGCCATGGCCGAGCACGACAAGAAGCGGGCCGAGCTGCCCAAGGGCGAGATGCTCATGGACGCCCCCGGGGTGGACACGAGCAAGCTGTCCGAGGCTCAGCGCACGGTCTTCTTCCAGATCATCAACACCGAGCCCAGCGCGTGCGACAAGCCGCACAGCATGGCGCGCTCGCTCAGTGACGATCCCGGCTGCCGCGACTCGAAGATCGCCGCACAGTTCGTCTCCGACGCGCTCGGCTCGGGCGCGCCCGCGAGCGCGATCAAGCACGATCTTCCGCTCGTGGTCCAAGCGCTCGTGCCCAAGGACATCGACGTCGAGGGCCGGCCCATCTACGGCTCGGAGCGTGCCCCCGTGACCGTGGTGGTGTTCGCTGACTTCCAGTGCCCGCACTGTCGCGCGGAGGCACCGATGCTCCGCAAGGCGGTCGACACCTACCGCGGCCGCGCGCGGCTCATCTACAAGCACTTCCCCCTCACCGGCCACGATCGCGCCAAGGTTGCCGCGATCGCCACCGAGGCGGCGCACGAGCAGGGCAAGTTTTGGGAGATGCACGACCTGGTGTTCGAAAACCAGGACGATCTCTCCGACGCCAAGCTGTACGCATTTGCCGATCGCATCGGCCTGGACGTGCCCAAGTTCAAGGCTTCGTTCTCCGCCAACAAGGGCAAGTCGGTGGTGGAGAAGGACAAGGCCGACGGGGAGAAGCTCGGGATCTCGGGCACCCCGGCGGTGTTCGTCAACGGCCGCGAGGTCATTCCTGCTCTGTTCGGGGGCAGCCTGACCGCCTGGATCGACGACGCGCTCAAGCGCTAGTCGAGGCGTGGCCAGGCAGCGATCACCCGGTGCGGGGGCGATGACGGACCGCTGATGGGACGAGCCCGCCCCTGGATCGAGGCGTTTGCGCCCGCGACGGTCTCCAACCTGGGGCCCGGCTTCGATTGCCTGGGCCTGGCTGTTCGCACGGTGGGGGACACCGTGCGGGCGCGGGTCGGCGAGCAGCCTGGCGTGGTGCTCAGCGCGGTCGAGGGCGACGGCGGCAAGCTGCCGCGGGAGATCGATCGCAACACCGCATCGGTCGCGGCCGCGTGGCTGCTGGAGCGACACGCACCCGGGCAGGGCGTGGAGCTGCAGCTGACCAAGGGCTTGCCGCTGGGCAGCGGTCTCGGATCGAGTGGTGCCAGCGCGTGCGCGGCCGCGGTCGCCGTGGATGCTGCCCTCGCGCTATCGCTGCCCGAGGCCGTGTTGGTGGAGGCAGCGCGACACGCCGAGGGGGTGGCCTGTGGCACGCCCCATCCGGACAACGTCGCGCCGTGTGTGGTGGGCGGGATCGTACTCATTCCCGCACTCGAGCCGTTGCGGCTGATCTCGCTGCCCGTCCCCGATGATCTGTGGCTGGCGCTGTACACCCCGGGGTGCTCGGTCGCCACGGCCGATGCCCGTGCGGTGCTGCCCTCCCGCGTCTCGCTGCCGCAGACGGTGACCCAGGCCGCGCGACTGGGACTGCTGGTCCACGCGCTGCACGAGGGCGATCTGGCGCTGCTGGGGGAGGCGGTGGCCGACGACATCGTCGAGCCCGCCCGGGCCGGGCTCATCCCCGGCTACCTCGATGCCAAGACGGCGTGCCTCGAGGCGGGTGCGCTTGCGTGCAGCATCAGCGGCGCCGGGCCGACCACGTTTGCGCTCACCGACGACGAGGGGCGGGCCCGAGCCCTGATGGACATTCTCGAGGAGACGTACACCGGGGCGGGCGTGCCCGGCCGTGGTCTCGTCGATCGAGTCGGTCCGGGCGCCCGGGTGACCAGCCCGCCGCTCCACTGAGTCCGGTCGGCCCGAGCGGTCGGGGCCCAGACGCCACGGCGACGACGGTCGCCGCCCAATGTGCACCCGGCCGGCCTGCCACCCACGGGTTGGGCGGGGGGCGAGTCCGCGGGACGAGGCTAGGGAGGCGAACCGCTCGATCGCACGCGCCAATGCACGCCTGCGGCCGCCCATGGCGGTGTCGCTCAGCGCTCACAGTGCGCCCGGCACAGCTTCGGCCTCGCTCCTACCCATGAACGGCCCCAGACGC
>JAHZJA010000679.1 GCA_022601155.1 Deltaproteobacteria bacterium
AAGAATGGATGTCGGACCACGAACTCGACGCGAAACTCGTCGATGCGCTCGATTCGTCGGCGTCGCTCGTCGTCGTTTGGAGTCGTAGCCACCGAGGGTCGATCTGGTGTCGGCGAGAAATCGGGTACTTTCGGCGGCGTTTTCCGCACCGCCCGGTGATCGTTGCACCGACTGATGGCAAGCCGATTTCGGCCGATCTCCGTGCATACCGCGAAGACTGGGTGCAGCCGAATCCCAACGAGTCGCTGCCGACCGCCATTGCGAGGCATGTGAGCACGGCGATACGACGCAGCCCTTCGTCGGCGGGTCCGGCCTCCGGCGAACCTCCCAACTACGGGACTCTGCGCGATACCGACGACGAAACCCGTGAGTCTCCGCCGATGGACGCCTCGCGGCTGAGGATGGGTCGCCTGCTGACTCGCCCGCGTTCGTGGGCGAGTACCTTGTTTCCGCACGGTGATGTGTCGGCTCTGGATCTGATCCTCGGTGGACTCCACGTCGTGCCTGCGGGGGCCGCGATGCTTCGCCAGACGATCTTCCGTGCGCTCTTGCTGGTGGGGGTCGTCGCGCTCGCCACCGTGCTCCCCACCATTGTCAATGGTTGGTGGCGCTTGCTTCATCACGAGCTTCTGGTGGTTACGATCTCGGTAGTAGGGGGGCTCCTGTTGGCGCTGACCCACGGCATCGGCTCCGCCCTCGTCGCGGCCATGGGGTCGAGCGTACTCGGGCTCACGACGTGCATGGTGTGGTGGTTCGTCGTCGGCGATCGGGATGGTGGGGTTCCGGGGTCGGTTGCCGCGGGGACATTGCTGGGTCTCGCCGCGGCCTACCACACCGCGTGTAGCCCGGTAGAAGGGGTCGAGACACCACGGTCCCCACGCGCCCCACTCGTGATGGCCGGAACACTCGTCGTGGGGTTCGGACTCGGAATGGTGCTGATGAGTGTCGGTCAGTTCACGGTTCTTCCGAGCGTCGAGCTGTTGGACCAGGAGGCGGTCGAGGTCCGGGGAATACTCGCGTGGCTCGTGCGTCCGTGGATGCTCTCGTCAGATGCACTGCACCAGCTACTGGAGGAGGGGAGCGTACAGCTCAGCTGGAGGCACGTCCGGCTGATGCGGCGGGCGATCTTCGGCGGTCTCGCGGGAACCGTCGTGGGCGCGGGCTTGAGTGTGGCGGGCTGGCAGGCGGCGTCGCAGCACTATCGCGGTCGTGAAGGGGCTCGCCGAGCTGCGCCGGCCATCGTGGTGGGCACGGTCGTCGCCGTGGCAGCTGGAGCGGGGCTTGGCGTCCTCCCGCCCATGGCACCCGCCGGACCGCTAGAAGGTACGGTGGTGGGCACGGTCGTGGCGTTCTTTGCCGTTTCGTTGTTTGCGCTGCCCGTGCTCTTCGTCGGAGCGCATGCGACGGAGAGCACCCGCAACACCCTGCGTGTCGGTGGTCTTCTCATCGTGCTCGGGGTTGGCCACCCACAGCTCGTTCAGTTTTCCAACCTCGCCGACCAGGTCAACACGATCACGCTCGTCTCGTTCAGCACGGTCGTGACCGTCTTTACGGTCACGACGGCTCTTCTGCCTCGACGAGAGGATCAGCCTCACGGGCCACGCCAGGCCGCTGCCGCCACAGCGTTCCTCCATTCGGCGCTGCTGCTATTGGTCGTGGCGTCGCTGCATTGCCAACATCAGCTTCACACGCCCCCTCGACCGGATGGCCGGGTCGTCGACAACCCCGTGATCGTCTTGTCGGATCTCCCGAGCGAGCAACCGGCCGATGGCACGCAGGGAGGGGCGCTGCCACCCACGAAGCCGGAGGCCGAACAACGGCCGAACCCGGCGGAGATCGACGACGTCGAAGACACACCGGAACCATCGTCACCCGACATCTCGCTCGCCGATGTACCCGAGCCCGATGCCTCGGTGCGCGCGTGGTTCCGCTGGTTGGATGCCCAGCCCCACCCGCTGGCCGACGCCGCGATCGATGCGGCCAACTCGGCTCGAACTCCTCGGCTGCTGCAGAAGTACTATCGACACTGGCGCCAGCGACGGGACGCGCGCCGGGCCGCGAGACGGAGCAACCGCCTCGAGAAGTCACGCACCGTGTTCTTGGCGAGGCATGGGGCCGGCAGCGGTGGCGGTCAGATTGGTGGCTTCGAGTGGGTCCGGCGGTTGTCTCCCGGCGCGTATGCAGTGCTGATTCCGCCGGGCTTTCAGCTGAAGCTCGTTGCATCGTTCGAGGGGTCGGGCCCAGCGTCACTCCAGATTGAGGGCGTCCAGACGATTCCCAAGTCGGGCGGATCTTGGCGGAGCGAGACGGCGGGCGCCGAGGGCCGCATCGTCGAGCTCACGGGGCATGGCCATCATGCGTGCCCGATTCGCGCCCCGGCCGTCCAGTCGCGTTGGATCGGGTTCGAGGACGCGACGGACAACGACTGCAACGAGCCGAGCGTCGAGCTCCAACTCGTCGACACCAATGCGCTGCCCACGAGCTGACGGCAGGGGACCTGTCCCCCAACCTACGGCAGGTCCTCGGTCCATTCGGCGCCCAGCCGAACCGCGGTCCGTGCCCAGTATTGGTCTCGCCGCGTCAGTAGCTCCAAGATCGCACGACCCGCGACATCGCGTCGCTTGGCGTGCACCGCATCGAGTCCCAACAACAGCGCATCCATCTGGTCTTGGAGGCTCTCCCCCCGCGGTTGTACGGCGAGCAGCGTGCGGGTGGCGTCTTGGTAGGTCAGCAGGCCCCGCGCAGCGGCGTCGTCCTCGTCGAGCGCGAGGTAGTCCAAGGCGATCGCCTCTGAATGCTCGTGGGGGAAGTCAGCCAGGCGTTCCCAGCTGCGCCACTTGATGCGCCAGTCCGACGGCGGAAAAGGGGTGAGGGGCTCCAGGGGTTCCAGGTCGGCACCCTCGTGTTCGATCCAGTACCGCGCGAGGTCATGCGGGCACCCGGGAATCGCGGCGGCCACGTCGGCGGCGGCCAGCTCGCACGGCCCGGAGCCCACCACCTCGAAGAGGGTGGACAGGGCCTCGGTGCTGTCGAGCCCGTGGAAGCGCCAGTCGGGGTGGAGGCTGCGTCCAAGGACCCGCTGCGTCAGCACATTTCGAACGATGGCCGAGTCGTACCCGTGCTGCGCGATGGCCAGCGCTGCCTCGGCGCGGGCCAAGATGGCGGCCGCTTTCACCGCCTGTTCCGCGGGCGTGATGGGGATCGTGTTCCAGTCGTCGTCATCGCTGAGGATTGCGACCAGCTCTTGTTCGGTTGCCGGAGCGGGAGGGGCGGGCACCCACAGCGTGTCTCGGACCGGTGTCGATGAGGGCTCACCGATCGGGCGGCCGAGCTGGAGCAGGACCGTCCGTGGATCATCGACGAAGTAGCCGCCTGTGGGCCCCACGGTTGGAATGGTCGCGGCGACCCGTGCGTAGTCGAAATCACCCCGTTGGTCGATGAGACCGACCATGCCGCCCAGCCCTTGAAACGAGGGGTGCTCGATGATCGCGGTGCAGGTTGGGCCGTTGAGACCACAGGCGGTCACGTGATCCCACAGATCCATGGCGTCGAGCAGCTCGATGATGTCGTCGTCGACATCGAGAACCTTGATGTCCAAGTGCAGCAGGCCGGCATGGCGACGGTGCAGGTCCAGCGCCTCGACCAGCGTCGGGATCCGCGTGTGCTCGCCGAACGGGCCTGGGTCTCGGAACGCCATCCCTCGGATCTCGTCCCAGTCGAAATCGGCCACGTTGCCGAACGCCTGCAGGTGGCTCTCCAGCATGTCGTCGTGGAACAGCACGAGGACGCCATCCGCGGTGCGGCGAATGTCGATCTCGTTGCCGTCCGCGCCCAGCTCGAACGTCGCGCGCATCGCTTCCGCCGTGTTCTCCTCGGCGAATGCCCACGAACCGCGGTGGACGATGATGCGCTGGCCTGCCCGGCGCGCAGCCACCTCGGCGTGTCGCGCCGCCGCCATCATGGTCGTCTCGCATGGGGTCGTCCCGCCCGGACAGACATTGGTCGCTGCACACGAGCCCACCACGCCTCCCCCGACCACGCAGTCTTGGAAGGCCTCACAAGTGGCGGCGCACGTGGGAGGTTGGGCGGTATCGGCCGGATCGAACTCGGCGGCGTACCACGTCTCGGGCTGTGACGATGGTGTGCCGTCGTCACAGCCCGAGGGGGCGAAGGCAAACAGGAGGG
>JAHZJA010000680.1 GCA_022601155.1 Deltaproteobacteria bacterium
CGTGCCCAGCCGTAGATCGATACGACCGGCCGCGGCCAGCCTCCGGACCTGCTCCACGTTGCGGCTCTTGCCGCGGCGAAAGTCGTCCCCGCGATACGACATGGTGACCGTGGTACCCGGCTGCCGCGCGAGGGCGATGCCCGCCTCCATCGCCACGTCGCCCAGGCCGACGATGAGCACGCGCAGCCCGGCCATGCTCCGGGCATCGGCGAGGCTGTAGTGGACCCGGGACGCCAGGTCTTCGGGGATGGCAACGGCGAGCTTGCGCGGGGTTCCGCGTCGCCCCAACGCCAGGATCACCCGCCGTGCGCCCCACTGTTGCTCTCCTTGGGCCGTCTGCGCGCGCACCTCGAACGAGGGCTGCGGGCCGCCGATGGCCCGTACCGCGGTCACCCGCGCGCCTTCGACGATGGGCAATCGTCGGGCACGAATGATGCGCCGCCATTGTGCCAGTAGTTCTTCCTTGGTCGCCTCGCGCAGCCACAGATCACCCTCGAGCGGGAGCCCCAGCGGCTGATCGAACACCAGCTTGCCGCGGGGAAACGAACGGATGCTCTCGGCCACGCTGCCCTGCTCGAGCGTCAGCACCCGCAGGCCCGCCTCCATTGCGGCCAACGATGCCGACAGCCCTGCGGGCCCCGAACCAACGATCACCGCGTCGAGCAGCTGCGCGGGCCCCGGGCCCTCGGCCCGCACACTGGCGGCAGCTGCCCGCGCGGCCCGGGCCCCCTGGTTTATCGCGTTGCGAATCAGGGGCAGACCGGTGAGGTCTCCGGCGACATAGATCCCTGGCGTGTCGAGCGACTGTAGATCCGCGTCGACCCGGGGCCGGTCCTCGATGGGTTCCCCGTCGGTGACGACCAACGATCCGTTGGGGCACCGCTGCTCGCACAAGGTGAGGCCACAGCAGTCATCGGGACGCACGACGTGGGCGACGAAGCTGCGGACCTCGAGCACATCATACGGACACGCATCGACACAGGCGTGGCAGCCGATGCACGTGGCCGTGTTGACCTGGGGCAGACGCCGTACCTCGGGCGGAGCGATCGCCACAGCGGCCGCCACGGGCCGTGGGCGTCGCAATCGGCCCAGCCCCCGCACCAGCAGCCACGCCACCATCGCGGCCGCGGCTGCGATCGCCAGCCACCACCACGCGGGGTGCTCGGGGTCCGGCACCACAGCCACGGTCGGCTCGCGTGCCGCCACTTCCCGTGCGCCCGCCCACAGCCGAGAGCGCTCATACACGTCTTCTCCGCGCGAGAACCCGTCGCCCTCGAACACTTGGTGCTCATCGAAGCACACCGTGGGCCGCGACGCACCGAGCGTCTGCTGGTCACCCAGCACACAGCGTGCAATCGGATCATCACCCACGCCGACGCGGTGACAACGACTGCAGTGCTCGACGGCGATGATCGGGACCCGAGCCTCGGCCGACACTTCGGGCGTCACTCGCAGCCCTTCG
The DNA here is from genome assembly GCA_022601155.1 of Deltaproteobacteria bacterium. Taxonomy (GTDB): domain Bacteria; phylum Myxococcota_A; class Polyangia; order Nannocystales; family Nannocystaceae; genus Paraliomyxa. Next base: position 1,463 of record JAHZJA010000680.1, read on the forward strand.
ACGAGCACGTCCGACCCCGGCCCGTAGCGCCACACCTCACCGTTGGGGCCAAAGGCCGCCCCGCCAAAGTCGGCATGCACCGCGTGGCATCCCGTGCACGACAGCACCCCGGACTCGGCGAGCCGGCGGTGGCCCGGGCGCGTCGAGGGATGGGGGCCGTGACAACCCACGCACTGGTCGACCGCTGGCGTGTCGTCGACATGACAGCTGGCGCAGGTCAGCCCCGCCGCGCGATGGGGCCGCGACAGGGGACCGGGCGTCCGCATCGCGACCGGGTCGACGGTCACGACGGCCAGGCCGAGCACCGCGATCGCGGCCACGACCGAGGCCAGGAGCACCCCTCGAAAACGGCGTACGTCGCTGGTGGTCTCGGCCCGCGGCGCAATCCGACGCCGCCCCACCGAGGCTCCCGCGGGAGCGGTGAACATCCCGTCGGGGCGAGGATCGTCGGCAGACGGACCGGTCACGGCCCTCCCAGCATCACCGCCACGTGCAGCCCGAGCAAGGCCAGCGCCACGGCCGAGACCACGATGTGCAGCGGCAGCCAGCCCCGCAGGCCCGCGGTGAGGACCCGACGGACGGGCAAGGCCCGCAGCTCCACCGCGATCCGCACCAATTCATCCAGCCCCGCCAGTCGCCCCTGCCCTCGTCCCTGGCGCATGGCGTCGATGCGGGCTCGCAGCCGGGCCTGCTCTGCGGCGACGCTGCGGCCCGACAGCAGCAGCGCCCACGGCCCGAACACCGCCCGAGCGTAGGGCACGAGCACGCGAGAGCCGATCGTCTTGACCAGTTCGTCTCGGCCGCTGGCCTGAACCAGCAGGCGGTCGAGCAGCGCTCGGCGCTCGGCGGCGAGGTCCTCCGGGAGTGCTCCGCGGTGCTCGAGCCGGGCCAGCCGCCTCGGTACCAACCGGTACACCAGGGCCCCAAAGACACCGAACGCCGAGACCAGCCAAAATGCCAGCGCCAGGCTCCCGGAGGGGTCGGCGGGCATCCGCGTTCCAGCGTGCCCGAGCACGGCCGCCATGGTCAGCATGCCCAGCACCATGTGCACGCTCAACCAGCGGCGGACCTTCGACCGTGGGGACGTCTGCCGACGTGCCTGCCCTTCCGCGTCCGCGGCCATCGTTCGGGCCGCGCTGGTCCGCCTGCGACGGCGCATCCACAGTCCGACGATTCTCTTGGGTGCGGCGTAGCCCATCAGCGCGACCATCCCCACGGCCGCGAACACGCCCGACGACAGGCCGGCGCCGTTGCCCGGGATCCAGGCGCCGATGTGCTGTAGCCGCAGCGCGGTGATGCCCAGCCCGAGCCCCGCGACGACGGCCGCCCCGCGCACGGATGCATGCACCCAGTCTCGGCGTCGGCGTCTGGCGGGCCCCCCCGCCTGCGCGCCCGTGGGGCCGAGGACGGCGGCCACCTCGGCCACGTCGCGCGCCGGATCCAGCCGAAGGATCGAGCCGGTCGGGCACGCCTGCACGCAGCCCGGCGCCTCGTACTCGCGACACAGATCGCACTTGGTGGCCAGGTCGGCGGACAACGTGTGGGTGGTGGCCGCGCGCGTCGGATTGGCGGCCGCCGTTTGCCCGCCGGGTCGTGGCGCCATGCGGATGTTCTCCCACGGGCACGCCTTGGCACAGTTGCCACAGCCGGTGCACAGCGCATCGCGAATGAAGACCTCCCCCTCGGGGTCCCGCCCGATCGCACCCGTCGGACAGTCGATCATGCACGCGGGATTCTTGCAGTGCTGGCACGAGTTGGGCAGCAACAAGCTGTGCAGCGACCCCTCGTCGGGACCGACCTGCGTGATGACCTTGTCGCCCCGCCGTACCAGCCGTGACACCCCGTGAATCGACGCGCAGGTCCATGCGCAGTGACCACAGCGCACGCACGTGTCTTGGTCGATGACCAGCAGCGAGCGGGCCATCTGCATGCGATACAGGTCCTTGAACACGTGCTGCGTCGACCGAGCGGCAGCCGGTCCCACCGCCTGCGCCTGTGCAGCCCGACGATCGGCGGCGATGCGGCCGATTCTCTCGAGCAGCCCCCCATTGCGGTCGACCAGCGTCCGCAACGCGGCGGGAGGCAGCCGCAGCAACCGGGTCTGCCCCATGGCCACGGCCGCTTGCCGCCGGGGCTCGCCAGCGAGCGACTCGTCGTCTCCGAAACCATCGCCGCGGGTCAGGTAGGCACGCACGTGGATGCGGTCGTCGTCCTCGGTCTGCAGCTGGACCAAGCCATCGACCACGAGCCACAGCCCATCGGCGGGGTCGCCCTGCGCATAGATCGTGGTCCCGCGGGCGACGGTCTGTGCCTGCACCGCGTCGAGTACGAGGTCGAGATCGGCGTCGCCCAGCGATCGGGTGGCCGCCATCGTGCGCAGCAGGTCGCGGGTTGCGGTTCGCCGCAGCCGTCGGAGCTCGCGATCGGCCAGCGGGGCACCACCGCTGCGGCCCGCTCCCCGCACGAACAACGCGGCCGGCATCTGGGCCACCGAAGTCGGCACG
>JAHZJA010000681.1 GCA_022601155.1 Deltaproteobacteria bacterium
GTTCGCCATCCTCGCGCCCGCACGATCGCCCTCGCCACGAGCGCGCCCACTCGGCGCTGCACCGCGGCGGTCAGTCGGCACCAAGTCCAACCGCTCCCGCGGGTCACGGTCGCTTGCGGACGCAGATCGCCTTGGCGTTGGGCTCGATCTTCAGGAACATGTTCATGCGCCCCGAGCCCGCGTCGAGGGCATAGACCTCGTCACCACCCACGACGGAGCGTGACCAGTAGCTGCCCCCCCGCAGCGCCTTGGCCTTGCGGAGGCGATAGAGCTGGCCCTTGGACGGCAGTCGCCAGTTGCGGAGCCCCTCGAATCTTCGGCGACGACAACGGCCGTTGGCCTCGTCCCACGTCGTGGTCCCGCCGCCGACCGACAACACGAGCACGCCGTCGACATCGGTGAGACGTCCCGCCTCGATGGCGGCATCAATGGTGGCCGCGAGCAAGTCAGCGCTGGCCTGGGCGCTGGGCGGAGGCGGCACCGAAGACGGCTTGCCTCCAGCGCCGGTCGTGGGCGACGCAGGGGTAGCGGGTGGCTCGGGCGAGCCACTGTCGGGCTCCGCGGCGGTCGTGGCCCCCGACTCCGTTCCCGCCTCGTCCCCGTCGCCGCTCGCCGCTGAGGTACCGCCCGTGCTCGATCCGGCGGCCGTCGGGATGGCGCCGAGATCGGGCGGTGGCACGGCCTCGGGCTTGCGTGGCTCCACAATCACGACGGGTTCGGTCTGGCCGGGCTCGTCGTCGGCGGGCGTCTCGACGACGGGCGCACCACGCTCGGCGACGGTCTGATGCAGGGGACCAGCGCCCTGTGGCGCCGAGCCGTGCAGCACGGCCATCCCCACCACGGCGGCCATTCCCGCCGCGGCCAACAACAGCAACACCACCCGACCGGTCCGACGCGGCTCCTGGACGGGCGGCAGCGGCTCGGGCGGCATGCCCACGTCGATCGGGGTGCTCGCCGAGGGCAGCGGTCGCGCGTCGGCCTCGGCCCGCGGATCGGTGCGCGTGGTCCGAGCCACGCGGTCCACCTCCACCGGGCCACTGCGCGCCCACGAGGTCGAGCCCGGGACGCCGCGGGTCTCCACCCCCGACTCCGACTCCCCCACCACGGCCAAGTCCTCTGGAATCTCGGAGGGCACGCCGTCGCCGGGCGTGTCATCGAACGTCGACCGCTGCAGTTCATCGGTCGGGTCGGTCGAGATCAACACGTCCGGCTCGGGCACGGGAACGGCCGGCGGCCCCAGGTCCTTGGGGTCGATGATCTCGGTCTCTCCATCGAGGCCCAGGGCCTCCCGCGAGATTCCGCGGGGCTCCGCGACCGGCGGTGCTCCTCCCCGCGCCCGCCGTGGCGGCTCCGGCACCCCTGCCCCCGGCACCATCGCCACCGAGGTCGGCATCACCACGTCCCGCATATAGCGACCGTCGTCCTCTTCGTCGCCCATGCCTCGACGCTCGACGACGCTCCGCGCGGCGTCACGCACCGCGGGCAGCATGCCCGTGGCCTGCATGGGCGGGACATCGACGGTGACCATGCGGTGGTAGGGACCCTTGCGCGCGGAGAACAAGCCCTGCAATCGCCGCACCTGGAAGCGATCGAGGTCCTGGCTCTGGCACAGCACGAACAGCGCCGCCCCGTGCATGCGGTCTGCCGCCTCGGTCAGCAGCGCGCTATCGGTCTCCACCCCGGGCACCACCTCCGGGGCATGACCATCGCGGTGCAACGCGTCGACCACCGCGACCAGCGCGACCTCCGACTCCTCGGCGCAACACAAGACGATGGGCAGCCGCTCGCTCATGGCGCGCCCCCCCGGGTTGACCCGACCTGCACCGTCCGAGGGTATGCCACCGACCCATGCTCACAAAAGAACCGCGCGCCGTATGGCTGCCTGCGCGGGGAAAAAGTGGCATAACGCGCACCATGGCGTCGCACAGCCCCGTCGAGCCCTCTCCTGTCGGTGTAGTCGCAGTCCTGGGTGCCGGGACCATGGGCCACGGAATCGCTCAGGTCTCCGCGGCAGCCGGCCACGACACGCGCCTGTTCGACATGGCCGGCGATGCCGTGGAGCACGGGCTCGGCCGGATCCGCGCCAACCTCGACAAGGGGGTCGCCCGGAGCAAGGTCACCCCGCAGCAGCGCGAGCACACCCTCGCCCGGCTGCGTGGCGAAACCGATCTCACGGCCGCGGTCACCGGGGCCGACCTCGTCGTCGAGGCCGTGCCCGAGAAACTCGAGATCAAGCAGGCGTTGTTCGGCAGCGTCGCCCCGCACGTCGCGGCCGATGCAATCCTCGCGACCAACACCAGCTCGTTGTCGGTCGAGGCCATCGCCTCCGCCCTGCCCAACCCCGAGCGCGTGATCGGGACGCACTTCTTCAACCCGGTGCACATCATGAAGTTGCTCGAGGTGATCGTCGCGCCGACCACCTCGGAGGCAACGCTCGCGCGCACGCTGGCGTGGGGCACGGGCCTGGGCAAAGAGACGATCACCATCAAGGACTTCCCCGGCTTCGCCACCAGTCGCCTCGGCCTGGTGATCGGACTGGAGGCGATTCGGATGGTGGAGCAGGGTGTGGGCAGCGCCGAGGACATCGACAAGGCGATGACCCTCGGCTACGGCTTCCCGATGGGCCCGCTGCGGTTGACCGACCTGGTCGGCCTGGACGTGCGGCTCCACATCGCCGAGTACTTGGCCCAGGCTCTCCCCGACGGCGCGCACTTCAGGCCGCCTGCGTTGCTGCGCAGCATGGTCGCCGAGGGCAAGCTCGGCAAGAAGAGCGGACAAGGGTTCTATTCTTGGTAAGAGCTTCACCGTGCTCTCGCTGCTGTCACCCGCCAAGAAGCTCGACATGAGCCCCGCGCCGAAGGGGCTCGCGCACACCCGGCCCGCGTTGCTTCGCCACACCGATGCGCTGATGGACACCGTCGCGCAGCTGGGTGCGGCCGACCTTCAGCGGTTGATGGGGCTGTCGGATGCCCTCGCCGAGCTCAACCTCGAGCGCTTCGCGACGTTCTCTCGCAGCCGCCGTGCAACCCGGGGCCACAAGCAAGCCGCCCTCGCGTTCGCGGGTGATGTCTACCAGGGCATGGCCGTGAACGAGCTGGGTCCCAAGGCCATCGAGTTCGCACAAGACCACATCCGCATCTTGTCGGGCCTGTACGGCCTGCTGCGACCGCTGGACCTCATCCAGCCCTATCGCCTGGAGATGGGGACCCGCCTCGCCAACCCGCGCGGATCCGACCTCTACGCGTTTTGGGGCGACACCATCCGCGATGCCATCTCACAGACGCTGCGGAGCCACCGGGCGCCGATCGTGGTCAACCTCGCGTCCACCGAGTACGCCCGCGCGGCCCGCTTGTCGACGCTCGACGCTCGCGTGGTGACACCGCAGTTCAAGGAGCGTCGCGGCGACGAGGTCAAGGTGATCAGCTTCTCGGCCAAGCGAGCGCGCGGTATGATGGCCCGCTTCATCGCCGCCGGACGCATCGATCGACCCGAGGCCCTGCTGCGATTCTCCGAAGATGGGTACGCATTCGACGAAGGACTGTCGGAGGACGACACGTGGGTGTTCGTCCGCGACGCGCCGGGTTGACCGCGGAACGCTGAACGCTCGCGCCGATGCGCGGCCCCATTGTCGTGCGCGGCCGTCGGCTCCTTGCCTGCTGACGTCGACTGTCAGCAGCGCGCGCGTATCATGGAAGCACTCACGCCAACGCACCGTCTAAAGAAGCACGGTGTTCGTCGGCAACGACGTGGCTCGCGGTCAAAGCGCTGTCGGAGGAAGCCCTCCCAAGAACCCGCAAGTGACCGAAATCGCGCGCAGAATCCTTCCACGAACCGCTTGATCGGCACTGTTTAAATGTTCAGTATCCCACCCATGCCCGACGGCGGTCGTGACGACGACGATGACGACGATGACGACGCCGTGGAGAACCCGTCGATGATGCAGCAGCACGAA